>JAIOIM010000470.1 GCA_019912505.1 Ignavibacteriaceae bacterium | reverse complement strand
AAGGTATGTACCCCCTTAGTGAAATAAGAAAACTCGATCTGAAAAAAGCGGGGTTAAAAATAGACATTGATGAAGTTTATAACCCGAACGGTATAAGCCTTATTGATGCGCTTGTAAATGTCGGCGGCTGCACAGGTTCATTTGTTTCGGACGAAGGTTTGATTATAACAAATCATCATTGTTCTTTCGGTGCAGTTACACGGGCAAGTACAACCGAAAATAATTATCTCGAAAACGGTTTTATTGCAAAGAAGCGTGAGGAAGAAATACCCGCACAGGGAATGATATGCCGCATCACGGTTGGTTACGAAGATGTTTCGGAACAGGTACTGCAGGCTGCTAACGAGTCGGATGATGTTTCAAAACGAACGGAAGCGATACGGAACAAAGTAAAAGAAATAAAAAAAGCAGCTGAGGAAAAAGAACCCGGCATCGAAGCTGAAGTAAGCGAAATGTTTACAGGGCAAACTTATATTCTTTTTAAATACCAGGTTATAAAGGATGTGCGTTTGGTTTACGTTCCGCCGCGCAATATCGGCGAGTTTGGGGGAGAATCCGATAACTGGGTGTGGCCCCGCCACACAGGCGATTTTTCATTCATCCGCGCTTATGTTGCGGCTGATGGAAGTCCGGCTGCTTTTTCAAAAGAGAATGTACCTTTTAAACCAAAACGGTTTTTAAAAGTTAACGCAAACGGCGTTGACGATGGAGATTTTGTTTTTATACTTGGTTACCCGGGCAGAACCTTCCGCCATCAACCATCTCAATTTATGGTTATGCAGCAAGAATACCAGTTGCCTTATATACAAGATCTTTATTCGTGGGGGATAAACCTTTTAGAAGAACGCGGAGCTAATGACCCTGAGTTTGCGTTGAAATTTGCATCAAGAGTAAAAGGTTTTGCAAATACTGAAAAAAATTACCGAGGCAAATTAAAAGGGCTTCACCGGTTAAATCTTGTTGAGAAAAAACAAAATGAAGAAAAGGAACTCCAGCGGTTTATTGAAAGCGACCCGCTGTTAAAAGAAAAGTACGGCGATGTACTCGGCAAGATAGAAAATGTTTACAAAGAAATATTTGAACTTGGGCGAGTCCCGTTGTTCCTTTCGCAAATAACAAGACATGCGTCATCAATGCGCTTTGCCGCCTTATTTAATGATTACAGGGAACAACTCGAAAAAACTGAAGCTGAGAGAATGTCAATCTTCAAAAAAGATGGACGTGAAGATTTGATGAAACAGATTGATGAGGTTTATAGTTTTTATGAGCCCGAACTTGATAAAAAAATTATAAAAAAAATGTTGACAGATTTTGTATCCTTTCCCGAAGGCAAAAAGTCAGCAGTCATTCAAAATTATCTATCCGATAAAACCACAAAAGAAAAAATAGAAGAATTTGTTGATGATATGATTTCAAATTCTGTCATCAGCAACGCTGAAAATTACAAAGCTCTTTTTGATAAATCGGCAGAAGAATTAAAAGAGTTTGATGATCCTCTGTTTCAATTTGTTTCGAAAATAAATGAAGAAAAGAAAGAACTTGAGGAGCAGGGGAAAATGCGTGAAGGCGAACTGAATATTTTGCTATCGGAATTTATGGATGCAAAAAAAGTCTGGCTAAACAAAGCATTTGTCCCCGATGCAAACGGTACATTGCGTCTAACATACGGTTATGTTCGCGGTTATGCGCCTGCTGATGCAG
>JAIOIM010000469.1 GCA_019912505.1 Ignavibacteriaceae bacterium | reverse complement strand
GTATGAAACGTGGGGCATTTCGGAGCTGAATGCTTGACCACCGAAACTAAGCTTGCTAAGAATCTGAAACAGACGAAAATTACTATTCGCCCTAAGTTTTATACCCGTTGTGGTGCGTAGCGCTTTCATGCTGTAGTTTTTGGTTTATGTCCAATTTTAAAATTACAGGAGTTTGCAATAAAGCACATTTTATTAGCCTCCGAGTGTAATTGATTCGCTTTTTTTATTAAATCTGCATTTGTGATTTTCACAGTTGGATTTAGGGTTACTTCAGTAAATTTTCCGCTACCGTTTTCCGTTACTTCCATAATTCCAGTTGCGTTGTCAATATATTCGGTAACAACTATTTTATTCACAGAACACAAATGCAAATACCAAAGCATATGACACGCTGAAATTGATGAAATAAATAAATCTTCCGGATTGTATTTGGTCCTATCGCCTAAAAATGATGGGTCAGATGAACCATTTATTCCACCATATTTTCCGTCCGATGAGATTTCGTGATTTCGGTTGTAGGATTTATAATTCAATGTCCCGTTTCCTTCATTCCCGGTCCATTCTATCTTTATTTTATAATTATGAGCTTTCATTTCAGATTTATATTTTGTTTTTGGTTTTATTTTTTTCGCATTACATACAACGGTTTGCAGCTACCCTAAGGGCGGAACATTTACCACAAAGCTTTATTTAGACGCTGAACCCGCATGCACTATACCATATCTAATCATGTAGTTTTTATTCCGATAAAGGATGTTTTAATTTCAAAGCTTGTTCAATCTATACTTTTATTTCAAACTAAATTCTTTGTCTTTATTTGGTTAGTTCTCAATAAATAACCGAAACATAAAGTGAAAATCGAATATATAATTGAAATTGTAATAATTACTGCAAATTGGTTTTCAGAGTATTGGCTGGCAACTCTTATTAATGCAAAAGCACTTACTAGAAAATGAAGAAGATTACCGAAAACAAGCGGGCGACTGTAGATTCCACCAATCATATTATTCTTTGCCATCCAATTCATCATTCCGAATCCCAAGTATAACGCTCCTAAAATCTGCAAAGCCAATACCAAAGTCCGATTAGCCCCAGCTTCAAAAAATTGCGCTATTTCTTGGGGAAGAAAAATCAGTCCAAATCCGACTATTCCAAGATATATGGCAGCTGCTATCATCAAAATTTTTGTGTTCATGATTTATTCTTTATTTTAATTTCAGTTCGATTTTAATTAACAACTGCTTTTGTGATTCAAGCCTGAAGCTTTTTTGTTTTTTCTGTTTTTAAATGACAGAAAAAAATTCCTCAAATGCACCACAACGGTTTGCAGCTAACCGAAGGGTGTTGTTTTAGAAGCAAATCACTATCAACCAAGCACAAACTTTGATAGAAACACAACCCTTGAATTTACTACTGCCCGGGTTATTATTTTTATACACTGTCAGCAATAGTTAATTATCTCTTTTCTTTAACATTTTCAATATCTCTTCATCCTGCGACATATCAAAAACATTGGTTTTGTATTTACTTATAATTGTTAAATCTGGGTTATGTTTTAATAGCATAGCTATAAAATCTTTATTGTTGTACAATGCCGCCCACATTATGGGTGAAAAATTATTGATGCCATCTGGCGTATTTATTTCCGCTCCTTTTTCCAAAAGTAGATTGCCTAATTCTAAATTATTACTTCTTATAGCTGCTACTAATGGAAGGAGAATAAATCTACTATCAGTTTTGTTTATATCCGCTCCTTTGTCGATTAGATACTTTGCTGTTTCATCCTTCCCAAAGTAAATGGATTTATTCAAAGCGGTTTGTCCAACTGAATTCATTTCATTAATATCAGCTGCATTTTCAACAAGATATTTAACAATCGAAAAATATCCTTTTTCGGCAGCTATCATAAGAAGTGTGTTTCCAGCCCCATCTTTAGAGTTAATGTTACTTTCATCCACTAAATTTTTAAAAAGTACAGAGTCATTTTGTTTTACTGCATTTACTAACGGAATAATATTATCTAACACATCAAAAATTGAAATATTGTTTTCCAACAATAAATCAACAATGCTGTCTTGATACTCTTTCAGTGCAACTTGCATTACTCCATCAGAATGAATGCTTTTCAAATTTGTCTTTGCGCCCTTATCCAACATCAGCTTTGTGAAAGGTACATTTCCGGAATATGCCGACCAATGAATTGCAGGGTCGCCATTATTATCTTGTATATCAATATCAGCACCGTTCTTTAATAAGTATTCGGCAATCTCTAATGATTCATATTGGCTAGCCATCATCAAAGGTGTTGAACCCATTGAGGTTTTGTTTTTAAAATTTGGATCTGCGTTATTGGAAAGCAATATTTTTACAATATTAAAATCCTCTGTCATAACTCCGTGTGTCAACAAGTTTACTCCCCCAGCATCTTGTAAATTAGCATTAGATTTGTTAATTACAATTTGTAATGCCAGAGTATCCTTGTTATTGATAAGCTCAATAATCTTTTCCAGCTTAAAGGTTGTGTTTTCAGATTTTTGTAAAACTGTACTACAACTTGCAAATAGAAACAAAATAATTAAGTAGTTTAGTAGAACTTTCATTTATAAGCCTCTGTATAGACGTTAAAAAATAATGCAATGTTTTACGGATTTGCAGCGCCGAAGTTCATACAAAGCACATATTTCAAATTTAGCAAAAAATCTTCTTCGGAGCACGTCAGCCGCCAAAGGCAAAACCGATGTTAGCGGTTGGTTGTTCTTTCTTCATCGGTAACGTATTCTAAAATGTCGCCAGGCTGGCAGTCCAATGCTTTGCAAATAGCTTCCAATGTTGTGAAACGAACTGCTTTTGCCTTTCCTGTTTTTAAGATGGAAAGGTTAGACAATGTCAAAGCAACTTTTTCGGATAGTTCATTGAGTGACATTTTTCGCTTTGCCATCATC
>JAIOIM010000468.1 GCA_019912505.1 Ignavibacteriaceae bacterium | reverse complement strand
GTCCAACACAATCGAGAGTTGACCTTTTAGCTGAAAAGCAATTTTCGCTTGTAGGTTTTGGTATAACCATCTTTTTAAAGATTTACAATCTTTTCGATGTGTTGAATGAAAGACTGATATTTACCGATACAGGTCGGGCGTCATACACATTAGTTACCGGACAAGGCACTGCGGAAGAAACCCAAAAATTGTCACAGACAATTCCCGGCATCCACTCACCGCAAGAATATTTTACAAGACCCGATTATTACCTTGCGCCGCGCGAAGTTAACATCGGTATGTCACTAGAATTTTGATCGAAATTTTATCGGAGATATTAAATGAAAGATAAAACAATAATAAAATTTTTGTTTGTAATTGCTGCGCTGTTTTTGATAAACAGTTTAACATCTGCACAGGTGATGAACAAAGAAAAAGTAAAACAGGACGCAGCCGCTGTTAGACAATATATGCAGAACTACCTCCGCAATAGTCCTGACGGAAGCGGACAGGTAACCCCTGAAAAGAAAAATAGTGAATCAATTAATTCACTTTATAAAACCTCTTCTCATGAGAGAAGAAAATCATATTTTATGAACGGCAATAAAATATCTACCGATGTTTTTAATTACGGTGGAATAGCTCCGGGATATGGTTTGTTAAGAGGTGTTAATAACTTTGTTTGGAAAAATCTCTCGTACGTTTTTCAGTTCGGTCCTTTAGTCGGTGCCTCTGTTCAGAGTGCAAAAAACGGAAGTACACTTCACATTATTTCGGATGGCTTATTTGATTATACAAGTCCTCTATTATTAGAAGTAAGTCCTAATGGTGATACCTTATGGCAGTGGCAGCCATTGCCCGGTTATTCCGATCCTGATCAGAATTTAATGGCTTCAAACCCGGCTGAAGATATTGATGGAGATGGAAAACCCGATAGCTGGCCCCGCACCTGGTATAACCCCACCGCCGGGAAATATGTTTGGCCCGGTTACCTTTCACAAGATGCAACCAATGCTGATCTCGAAGTATTTTGGTCGATGGATGATCGGGATAACAAAGAGTTTCCTTATTACCCATTTACTTCCGATTATTCACGCGGAGGATTGGGTGTACAGGTAGATGGTCGCGCGTTTCAATGGAGCAATGCGCTTGCAGAAGATGCTATCTTTTTTGTTTATACAATAACAAACACAAGTGATAAAGACCTCGATTCTGTTTTCTTCGGAATTTATGGAGACCCTGATATAGGCGGCGGCTCACCGGAAAACACTGACGATAACGGTTTTTTCATTCCTCCATATTCAACCGATTCGGTTAATGTTGATAACATCCCCCCATATGCTAGAAGTATGGTTTATTTTTGGGATCCGGACATGAAGGGTCCTTTAAATTTACCACTTGGTTATCTCGGTTGTAAATTTCTCGAAAGCCCTGGTAATGCAGAAAATGGTATAGATGATGACGGAGACGGGATGATAGATGAGCGTCAAGATGACGGAATTGATAATGACGGCGATTGGAAGGTTGCACTGCATGATGTTGGCATTGACGGCGTTCCGAATACCAATGATTTGGGAGAAGGAGATGGAGTGCCTACTGCCGGAATAAAATTAGCAGATGGCTCGCTCGATCCTCTTTTCCCGGGCGAACCTAATTTTGAGTTAACCGATCTTGATGAAGCAGATCAAATAGGTTTGACAAGTTTTAACTCATGGTCATGGAATACTGATAAAATTTCAAATGATGAGTCGATGTGGAATCGTTCACTGCCGAGAAATTTCGGTAACATTCAGCAGAATGCCGACATCGTGTTTATTTTCGGCTCCGGTTATATTTCACTAAAAAAAGGGGAGACAAAAAGAATATCAATGGCTCTTTTACTTGGGGAAGACCTTGAAGATTTGCTGACCTCGGCGCAGACAGTTCAAACTATTTATAACAACAATTACCGCTTTTTCCGCCCTCCGCAAATTCCTACGCTTACAGCGGTGCCCGGCGATAAAAAAGTAACTCTTTACTGGGATACGAAAGCAGAGATTAGCGAAGACCCTATTACCGGCAGAGATTTTGAAGGTTATGTTGTATACAGAAGCACCGATCCCAGTTTTAACGACATACAAAAAATTACCGATGGCAAAGGTTCAACATTTTTAAGCGAACCGTTAAAAGATGGTAATGGAAGAGATGCGAAGTGGGATCTATCAATTGTTGATGAACCGTTTACAGATTTGAATGGGGATGGAAAATGGCAGGCTGGTGAACCCTATGATGATTATAATCATGATGGAACATGGACTGCCGATATTGAAAGCCCGTGGAAAGGCTATCATCCTATTGCATATCAGGAAAGAGGTATTCATTATTTCCTCGGGAATAATACAGGTCTTGTCCATAGTTTTGTAGATTCAAATAATGTAATTAACGGGCAAACATATTATTATGCCCTGGTTGCCTACGATCATGGCGATTCAATCGGAATTCCTCCAACGGAAACAACAAAAAAAATAACTGTTGACCCGATAACAAGCAGGTATAAATTTGATTTAAATACGGCGCAGGTTATCCCTGGTCCGCGTGCCAGCGGTTATGTTTCGCCGGCATACAGCGATTTAAATTTAATACACCAAACAGGCATTGGTACCGGGGATGTTTCTATAAAAATAATTGATGACCTTGCGGTGCCTGATAATGGAAACTACGAATTAATTTTTGATTCTACATACAGCCATAACGGAACCCAGGTTGCCGGGTTGAACTATTCTATACTTAATTCAGACCCTGTAACTCAAAAGTTTTCTGTGCAGGATACTAACTTTACTGCTCTCATTTATTCTAACATCTCTTATGATGCTGTTCTTGCAGTTAGCGATCCTACAACCGGAACTATTTATAAAGACAGTGTAGATTATTTTATTAATTTAGATCGCGGCACTATTAGAATAACGGGTAACGGAGTTATACAGACTAATAAAGAGTACAGCATTACCTATCGTTATTTCCCGGTGCTTGATAGTAGAAATTTAAATTTAGAAGACAGCAATCCTGCTTTCGATGGATTAAAAATAAAAGTAAAAAATAATCCAAAACTTGATGTTGATTCCGCAAGAACCGGTTGGTCTGAAGGAAACTCAAACCTTCGCTGGATTATTAAAGAAGGTACGGTCGGCGGTAAGAAAAAATACCCTGCTGATTATGAATTAAAATTTTCATCTTCATACATCGATACAGCAATTATCCAGGTACCGGGCGGCGCTAAAAAATTCCCTGTTAAATATTCAGTTAGCGATATTACAACAGGAGTGCCGGTAAGAATTCAAACATTCTTAAACGACAATATTAAAAAAGATACTGCGTGGAGTTTATCTGAAGAAATAATTTTATTCAGACCAAATTCGAACGGTAACCCGAACGATTTAACCTGGGGTGTTACGCTTACAAGACCCGCTGATACAACCAAGGCAACCATATTGCCGACCGATGGTGATATTTTTATCATGAAAACAAAACGCTCGTTTAACACTCAAGATAAATTTTCATTCAAAACCGCCGGCGCTTCCTACAGCAGCGAGAATGCAAAATCGGGTTTGGATAATGTTTATGTTGTTCCTAATCCTTATGTAGGCGTAAACGAAATAGAACCCACTATAAAACTGCCCGGTCAGCAGCGCGGAGAGCGGCGCATTTATTTTGAAAACCTTCCGCCTCAATGTACAATCCGTATTTTTACATTAAGCGGCGAGCATGTTCAAACTTTGCAGCATGATGTAACAATACAAAACGGCAGAGAATTTTGGAATCTATTAAATAAAGACGGCTTTAGTGTTGCCTACGGTGTTTACTTTGCACATTTAGATGCGCCCGGTGTAGGCGAAAAAATAATTAAATTTGCTCTAATTAAATAAGGATGCGAGGTATAAAATGAAAACAAAAATTTTGCATTCCGTTTTTAATAAGGAGATTTCGATGAATTTTTTTAGAATAATAATAGTGATTGTCTGCCTTTCGTTTGCGAGTGTTACAAATGCCCAAATAGGCGGAGCGCAGTTAAATAAATCGGGTACAACATCTGCCCAGTTTTTAAAGATTGGCGTTGGACCCCGTGCCATTGGAATGGGCGGCGCTTATACAGCCCTGGCAGATGACATAAACGCGATGTACTGGAATCCTGCAGGACTTGCAAAGATGTACTCGCGCGAGGCTTACTTCAATCATGTTGATTGGATAAGTGATGTAAACCTTGATTATGCAGGTTTCGGTATGAATATAAATGAGTTTGGTACCGTTGGTGCATTTGTGTCAATCATGTCGATGGGCGATATGAAAGTGCGGACACTTCAACAGCCGGAGGGAACAGGAGAAATGTTTTCTGCTGGTGCGGTTGTAATCGGTCTTTCTTATGCAAAACTGCTTACCGAAGAATTTGCTATTGGCTTTAACGCAAAATATATAAATGAATATATTTGGAATGAAAATGCTATCGGCTTTGCTTTTGATATCGGAACAGTTTATACAATTCCATTCCTAAACCAATTCCGGCTTGCAGCAAGCATTTCTAATTTCGGACCTAAAATGAAACTCCAAGGACGTGACATACTTGTTGTTACTACCGTTGGCGCGGGGCAGGGGAATGTTATAAACACCGATTTACAACTTGAAGAGTTTGAACTTCCGCTTATCTTCCGTTTCGGTATTGCTGTTGATGCTATAAAGGCAGCCGAGCATAGACTAACACTCGCTGTTGATGCTGTTCATCCGAATGATAACTCGGAGAGCATCAACACCGGATTGGAATATACTTGGAATGAAATATTCTTTGTGCGCGGCGGTTATAAATCGTTGTTTGAAGAAAACGGCGAGCAGGGATTAACCCTCGGCATCGGTTTAAATTATCGTTTGTTAGAATCGCTGAAAGTAAAAATTGATTACGCCTACCAAGATTTTGGACGACTTAAAAACGTACAATATATTTCGCTTGGTCTAAGATTCTAATACACACAGTATAAAATTATAACCCCTTTGAATATATTTTCGAAGGGGTTGCTTTAATGTATAAAGTCTTTGCTGCGGTTAGTGCATAGATTCAACCCCTACGGTAAATCATCCTTTTTTATGGCTCAGTTTATTTCTATTTTTACAAAACCCAAAAATGATGGATTAAAATGTACGAATATGTAGGTGCATTACACATGCACTCTGTTTATTCCGATGGCTCGGGAGAAGTTGAAGAAATTGCTCATTTTGCCGATGAAGTAGGTTTAGATTTTATTGCGTTAACCGATCATAACACTTTGCGTGCTTTGCATGAGGGATATGAAAAATGGTACGGAAATACTCTTTTACTCGTCGGCTGCGAAATAAACGATAAAGAAAATAAAAATCATTACCTTGCCTTCGGAATAAACGAAACTTATTCAACCCGTATTGCGGCAAAAGAATATGTCCGGATGGTGAAGGATGCAGGAGGAATCGGGTTCCTAGCTCATCCGCACGAAAAAAGAACACATATGAAAGAACATCCGCCATATCCATGGACGGAGTGGGAAAGCCAGGATTTTGACGGTATTGAAATATGGAACCATATGTCGGAGTGGATGGAAAATCTGACCGAAGAAAACAAATACCAGGCGTTTCTTCATCCATTAAAAACAATTGATGCGCCGCCTGTAGAAACATTAAAAATATGGGATGAGCTAAACCAGAAACGCAAAGTAACCGCAATTGGCGGCGTTGACGCACACGCTCATAAATATAATATGCTTGGTTTTCTTGAAGTTGAAATATTCCCCTATAAAGTACTTTTTAAGTCTGTAAGAACACATTTGCTTCTGCACGAAGAAATAAAAAAGGGGAGTGACCAAGACTCTATTAATCTTGCAAAAGAAACAATTTATAAAACCCTCGCTTATGGGAGATCGTTTATTGCGAACGATTACCATGGCGACTCAAAGGGATTTAGATTTTTTGCCGAGCAGGATGGACAAGTATTTCACATGGGCGACACATTGAGCGGAAACGGTAAAATAAAACTGCGTGTACAGGTGCCATTGCCCCGGAATAAGATTAAATTGGTGCATAATGGTAAAGAGATAGATAATGTTGAGAATCAATTAGAGACCGAATTTATTGTTGCAAATGATGGTGCATACCGGGTTGAAGTTTATACCTTAGGTAAAGCATGGATATTTTCAAATCACATAAAAATCAATTTGTAGATACATTTTCTTTTAATAACTAATTGCATAAATTAGTAGCCGAAATTGCAGACTTTTAATAATATGCGCCCATAGTTCAATTGGATAGAATGTCGGATTCCGGTTCCGAAGGTTGGAGGTTCGAGCCCTCTTGGGCGTACAATTTAATTTAGAAAGGAAAACTTGTTAGATGCTCAATAAAAAGAAAAGACTTTCAAGGAAAGAAATAAAAGAGGATAAGCTGCTTACTTTTTCTGCCAAAGCCTATAACTTTGTAAACGATAACAAACAAAGAATAATGATATGGACGGTAGCAGTAGCAGTTGTAATTGTAGCTGTTATTTTTTATAAACAATCAAGCACGGCAAACAATGAGGCGGCAGGATTGGCTTTATCACGTGTTATGAATTACTACGATAACGGTCAGTACCAGCAGGCTATTGACGGTATGCCCGGCTCGAACGTAACAGGACTTAAACAAATTATTGAACAGTACGGCAGTTCCGAAAATGGCGAGATTGCAAAAATATATCTTGCTAATTCTTATTTTATGTTAGACAAACTTGAAGACGCTTACAAATACTATTCCGACTACGGTGGAGGTTTAGACATTTATAAAGCTGCCGCTCTTGCCGGTGAAGCCGGTTATTTCGGCAATAAAAATGAGTATAAAAAAGCCGCCGATCTTTTCCGTCAGGCTTCGCGTGTTTCGGAAGACAACGCACTTAACCCTGAATACATGCTTAAAGCAAGCATAAATTATATAAAAGCAGGCAACAAAGAAGAAGCTAAAACACTTCTTGAAGTTATTAAAAAAGATTTCACCGCATCATCTGCTTTTAGAGAAGTTGATAAATATTTAGCACAGGTTAATTAAATAGTTGAAGTTACTTTTTTTGAAAAATGATTAAGTTTTAATAAATTACTTAAAGTTTTTAAATTTAGTAACAATTTTTGAATATTTTAATTAACACACATTGAAAAACATATAGGAGTCAGTAATGAAAAAAATCTTACTTATTGCGCTAATATCAATTAGCGTAGTTTCTGTTTGGGGACAAGGACTAACCCAGCTTGGCGTATTTAACCGCGCTAATTTGGACTTTAACATGCCCGATTCGTTATTACCATTTGCAAACTCTTCGACCGCACCGGCTAACATCGGATCCAGAAGTGTTTGGGTTGCAGATGATTTAGATCAGGATGGAAAACCTGAAGTGATTGCTGTTGATTATTCCAACAGAGGTCGTGTGCACGTAATGGAAATGAACGGTGACCAACTTGAGGTAGTTTGGTCATCGCCATTAAATGAACAAGGCGGCGGCAGCACACCACGCTGGGTTCGTTCTGGCGATTTAGACGGTGATGGTCGCGGCGAAATAATATTCCCTAACAGCTTAAACTCATCCACTGATATTCGCGTTCGTGTATTCGAATGGGATGGAACAAATGACAATGGTTATATTGAAGCAATCGATTTACCGGTTGACATTTTTGCAGCACAGGGCGTTGGTAACTTTAGAACAAACAGAGAAGTTGCCGATGTTTATGATTACGACGGCGATGGTCTTGATGAATTAATAATGGCTAACCGTGACAACAGAGTTTATGTACTCGGTATTAGCGGCGACATTCCCGGTTTCGGCGGATGGCAACTTGAAGGCGGCGACCCTGCACTTGTTCCTAAAATTGGTGCCGGCTCAATATGGCATTCAATTGCAGCAGATATTAACGGCAGTGGAACAAAAGAAATTGTAAACCATTTTTGGAATTTCTACGGCTTCTTTTCGATAGAACCTGCAGGCGCAGATACTTATACTTATCCTGATACTTCACAAGCAAATGACTACCGCGAATTTTTAAGTCCTGTTTCCGATGCAGTGGCATATATGGGTATTCAGCCTGTTGATGTTGACGGTGACGGCAAACAAGAAATTGCAGGTATTGCTTACGGTCAAAACTACGATATATCTCTTATATCTATTCCAACCGGTGCAAGCCCACTTTACTCATGGGATTCGACTAATTTTGGAATAATCGGTACTAATCTTTGGGAAATAGCCGGTCGTTCTGTCGGTTCATTTTGGGGCGTTGGCGCTTGCGATCTTAACGGAAACGGTCGCCAGGAAATTTTACTCGGCGGTTCTGCAGGTTACGATGTTGTAGCCTTAGAATATAATGGCACTGGCAGTCTGCTTGATCCAACTAATTATACTGCAACCATTGCTCATGCAGCTAATTGGATGCACCCATCCTCACATTTAGAATTTAGGGATTCAGCAGGTGTTGTAACCATATTTTCCGGTGTTGCAAATGAAAGCCCCTTTGTTTCAAGAATTGCAAGCTTTGCCGACCTAAACGGAAACGGTCACCCTGAAATTGCTATTTCTTACCAGAGCACTGTAGATTCTGTGAAATATACTTATAAAAGCTGGCAGGATACCACTTATGTTACCGATTCAGTTGTAACTTTCTGGAACCCTGATCAGGTAGTTGTAAGAGTATTTGAAGCAACGGCAACAGGTTTGAAAGAACTCGATTTACCACTTGTTTCTCCAGATCAATACACACTTGAACAGAATTATCCTAATCCGTTCAACCCGACAACTTCTATAAGGTTTACGTTACCTCTTGACAAAAACATTTCTTTGAAGGTTTATGACATTCTCGGTAATGAAGTTAGAACTCTTGTCGCCAACGAAAAGATGGCAAAAGGTTCATACGAAATTACATGGAATGGTTTGAACAACACAGGAAGTAAAGTTTCAAGCGGTCAGTATATCTACAGATTAGAATACGGCAACTTCTCAAAATCTATGAAAATGACATTGCTTAAGTAATGTACAATGT
>JAIOIM010000467.1 GCA_019912505.1 Ignavibacteriaceae bacterium | reverse complement strand
CTAATCCCTGGAATTTACCTTCATCAGGCGGCAATGGAAACGGACAAGTAAGTAATTCCGGTGAGCAAACACTCTCTTGGAATACAACCATATCAAACAGCAGTTGGATTCATGTAAGTCCTTCTTCGGGCAGTGTAAACGGAGGTGGAACAACTAGTATTACAATTACTATAGATCAAAACACAGACACTACATCAAGAAATGGCACTGTACAATTTATTAATACAGCAAATTCTAATAACTCAGAAAGTATTGCAATTGACCAGGAAGGAAGACCTTTAACTTCCGCTAATCTTATAAACTCAACATCTAATCCGTTTAATTTAAGTTGGGTAGCAAATGAACACGGTGATTCTCTAAAAGGTGTTCTTGCTAATAGCGGCGAACAAGAACTACATTGGAATTCAATGATCTCAGACTTTGGTTGGATTCATGTAAATCCGTCATCTGGCAATATTAGTGGAAATGGGACATCAAATGAAATACAAATAAACTTTGATCAAAATAATAGTAGCAGTACCAGAAATGGAATGGTTACTTTTTATAACGAATACGATTCTAATAATAAATTAGAAATTGCCATAACTCAAGATTATATAACATCCGTAAGAGAATTAAAATATACAAATACAATTCCCACAAGTAATTATTTATCTCCCAATTACCCCAATCCATTTAATCCTTCAACACAATTGGAATTCGGTTTAACAGAATTAGCTTGGGTTTCGTTATGTGTTTACAATATAAATGGAGAATTAGTTAACCAAATTATTATGGGCGAAGAACTATTAGCCGGGAGGTATACTTATGCTTTCAATGCTTCAAATCTTGCTTCCGGGTTATATCTTTTTGTATTAAGAATAGACGGAGAAAAAACTCAGTTTGTCAAAGTAAACAAAATGATACTTATGAAATAGTGCCATTTGCCGCCTCGTGCAACATTGAATTATTACAACAAGCCTGAGGCGGCAGCAAATTATAAATAAAAGATATATCAAAATAAACAAGGTGCTATAATGAAAATTAAATTTGTAATAATTATAATATCAAGTATTGTTTTTACATCATGCAGTTCGCTTAGTAATTTAATAACCGACCTGGAAAGAGGTGTTCAGAATAAGTATTCAACAAATGTTAATGCGTCCGAAAGTGGTTTATCAATGGATGACTATGCAAGTAATGTGCGATATTATTATTCAACCAATGACAAATATTCAGCGAGAAAATTAAAACAAACTTATCCTTCTTTGCATAATGAGTACCAGAAACAGTATCGATTTATTATTGATGCCGAAAAAATATCCGGGAAAAAAGTTCAACCGGAGTATAAAAGAATATTTGAATGGTATAACTCGTTGTAAAAACGAAAAAAGAAGTAATAATTGGAGAAAATATGACAGCTAAAATTAAACAAATTCTTTATTTTTAGCTTTTGCGTGTGTTTTGAACGCTCAAAACATTTCCGGCACAATTTATTTTTATGACGGTTCACTCCAAAATTTTTCTAATATAAACGCAATAAATGGTTACAGCATTTCAGGTGAAAAATTATTCACAGTTAATAACGGCAAAACTGGAATAAGAATCTATTATAATGATTCGCCAAGGGAAATACCTTTTTCTGATATTAAGTACTTACATATAAAAAATATTAATAGGATATTTGGTGGAGGTCAATACAATGGAACAACCGTTGAAATAAAAACAAAAACTGGTATGATTGCTGATATTTCTATAGTTCACTTAAACTCAGTAAGTGTTAGCATCTTTGATGAATTTACTGGTAATTTTCAAGAAACTCAGATTAATTATGGAAAATTAGGAACGCAGGAAGCATTAATAAAAAGAATTGAATTTGATAACCATTAATTAGTATTTAAGACGATAACACAATTTGTTGTAAATTTTTAATTTGGATAATTTATTCAATAATGATGGCTAAGGATATGAAAAAAGTAATTTTAATTTTTCTGTTAGTGATAATAAAAATATACGGTCAAAATGGAATCAGGGGAACAAATTGGGGAATGTCAAAAAGTCAAATATCCAGAAGCGAGACTTCTAATTTTATTATGGAAGGAAAATATATTCTTTTATGCCGAGAATTGGATGTAGTAAATACGGATGTTCTGGAATATACAGATATAATATTTGATAGACGAACTCATATTTTATATCATTTCAATAATGCGGCTAGGCTGATCGGGATTACATTTAGATTTGATACTAGTCCCCCGTTGGGAGATGTTTTGGATGCATTTGATGCGAAATATGGTGCGCACGAATATATAAAAGACGGAATGGTAAATTATTATGAATATTATTTCAATGATACTAAAATAGAAGTTCGCCAAGTAGAAACAACAACAGTTGTAATGATAACTTATATACCTTCTCAGTCAAATACAGATAAATAC
>JAIOIM010000466.1 GCA_019912505.1 Ignavibacteriaceae bacterium | reverse complement strand
ATTACATTGTCTCCAATGCCCGATAAAAAATTCCAGGTATCTTCGCCATTCTTAAAGCGAATAATTTTATTACACACACCCGAATCTTTTAATCCTGCTTGTACAAGCTCTGCATGTCCGTCATCGTCTTCAGCAATTAGAATTATCATTTCTTTATAATTGTTCAATTTGTCGCTCGATATATTTTTAGATTTATGTTTATAAATTTTTTGTTAGCATACACGTTATCAATTACCAACCTACTCGGCAAAAATTACTGCGGGTAAATGCCGGTTGGTATTAAATGCTCAGTTTCTAATAGCATTGTAAAACTGAATTAAAAGTAACTCCATATAGTCATTTAATCAACTATTTATTTTCCGTATTCATATTTTTTTCAATTCAATTTGAGATAGAAATATAAACCGTTGAAACGGTTTAGTATAATATTAGGTTGTTGTTAACCCACGGCTGAAGTCGTGGGTTAATGAGAAAAGATAGAGAATCTCAAAAACGGTTTCACCTGTGCGCCGTGGCGTAACCGTTTACAACCTCTTTAAACCAGACTCATTCCTCAAATACATTTGTCTGCAATTCTATATAAAAAATACTCCCTTTTCCTTCTTCAGATTCTGCCCAAATTTTTCCCCGATGTTTATCGGCAATACGTTTTGAAATACTGAGACCAATTCCTTCACCCGCTTCAAGCGAGGCTGAATCTATTCGGTAAAATACATCCCAAATTTTTTCGAGATGCCTTGCGGCTATTCCAGTTCCATTATCGCTTACAGCATAAACAACTTTGTTGTATTGTACTTTAGCAGAAATATCTAATACTAACGGTCTATTTTGTTTTCTGTACTTAATAGCGTTGGTTATTATATTTGTAAAAAGTTGGTTTAGCAAGTTTTCATCGCCGTAACAATCAGGCAATTCATTAACAACCACAGTTGCCGAAATTTCTGTAAGCTGAAAATCGAGCGCACCTATAATTTTCCGGAGCAACTTATTTATATTTATTCGGCTAATAGTCATTCTCACCCTGCCGGTTCTGGATATTTGCAAAAGTCCGCTTATTAAATTTTCCATTTTTGCAACATTTGTAAAAATAAAATCTAATGTTTCAGGTATCGAATTGTTTGTTAAGTTTTCAAGTTCAATTTTTGATTCCGGTTTAAGGGAGTAGTCTTTTAAGATAATGTTTATTGAGTCAACATGTTTTTGAAGCCGCTGGCTAAACCCCTGTATATTTACAAGAGGCGAACGCAAATCATGAGATGAAACATACAGATAGTTTTCTAATTCCTGGTTTTTTGCTTTTATTATTTCTTGTATCTGTTGTATAGCCGTGACATCTGTGGTTATTGTTGCAAAGTGATTTTTTTTGGGTGAAACCACCGAGATGCTGAAATGCTTATCCATCGGCGCATAATATGTAATATATTCTAACGGCATTTGTGTAACAGCAACGCGCGAGT
Source organism: Ignavibacteriaceae bacterium (assembly GCA_019912505.1). Classification (GTDB taxonomy): domain Bacteria; phylum Bacteroidota; class Ignavibacteria; order Ignavibacteriales; family Ignavibacteriaceae; genus CG2-30-36-16. The sequence continues at coordinate 2,437 of JAIOIM010000466.1, read as the reverse complement.
ATAAATCTAAGTAAGGAGCTTCCTCGGTTCGGTAAACTTCAGTAGCAAGTTTGCCGACAGCATCCTCCCTTTTTATATGGGTAATCTCTGAGAATGCATTATTACAGTCAATAATTTTGTAATTAACTGCCTCGCCGTTATCATCAAAAACAATTTCGTGCAACGCTACCATTTCGGTCATCGATGCAAAAAGAGTACTAAGTTTTTCTTCGCTTTCTTTTAATGCTTTTTCCGCAGCCTTACTCTCGGTAATATCGATTGTATACCCGGCGAGATACCGTGCATTACCGTCTATAAATATTGGGAATTTTATTGTAGAATAGAATCGCCCGTTAAGTTCTTCCTCAATGGTTATTTCTTTTCCTTCAATCAGTATCCGCTTATCATCGGCAACCATGCTCTTTGCAAGATCGGATGGGAAAAGATCATCCATATTTTTACCTAACAACTCGGCTATAGGTTTACCCAGCATCGTTTTGTAATTATCGCTAAGCCGCACGGCTCTTATGTTTTCATCTTTGAAAAAAACATAAATTGGGCTGAACTCCATAAAATGTTTAAATATTTCTTCGCTCTCGTGTAGTGCTTCCTCTGCAACTTTTTTTTCAGTGATATCTTGAATTGTTCCAATCAACTTTATCGGATTCCCCCGCTTATCAAACTCAAGTTCGCCAAGCCCGTAAACCCACCGTACTTCACCATCACTCTGTCTTATAATTTTATATTCTTTTTCAAATCTTTGTTTTTTTCCTATAACCTCATTTACAACATAATCGTTCATGCGTGCTTGCCAATCGGGATGAATCAGAGCACCCCATCCTTCTAACGTGCGTTCATAGTTTTTATCAATTCCAAAAACGTCGTCAAGTATTTTAGAACTTTTCCAGATACCGATGGGCAAATCCCAAACATAACTTCCGAGCTTTGCTACGGCTTGAGATTCTTTTAGCAGCCGTTCGCTATCAATTAGTGCATCTTCGGCACGTTTACGCTCTGTCCTATCGTATGCCGTGCCGCGCGTACCGGTAACATTGCCATATTCATCTTTTACAAACTTTGCGTTAAATACTAACGCCAGTTCTTTACCGTCTTTCGATATATGAACTGTCTCTAATCCTTTAACAGTGCCGCCCTCAATTAATCGTTCAAACTCTTTCAAATCGCGTTCGGCATATTCCTTGGTTTGAAAATCAGAAAATCTTTTACCAAGCATCTCTTCAATCTTATAACCAAGTACTTCTTCCCAAGCATGGTTAAGAAAAATGTACCTTCCTTCAGCATCGCATTGCCATATTAAGTCTTGCGATGTTTCTACAAGATCATGATATAGTGCGATTGATTTTTTTATCGCCTTTTCAGCATTTATACTCTCTGTAATATCTAATATTACTCCTATTATGCCTGCTGTTTCAAGGTTGTTACGTTTATAAGCGGCTTTATGAAAAACAACTTCGTGGTGCTTATCATCAGCACTAATAAATATTGACTGATAAACCTGCACACCCCCATCTCTTATAAGTTCGGAGTCCTTTGTAAAATATATTTCCGCCTGTTTTGGAGGATAAATATCAAAAACATTTTTGCCGATAAATTGTTCTTTTGCATAACCCGAAAATGAAATAAACGCTTTATTTACTCCTAAATATTTTCCATGACTATCTTTGAAAAATATTGGGATAGGAATAGTCTCGAGAAGGTTATTTAAAAAAGCTTCATTCTCTCGCAGCGCTTCTTGTGCTTGTTTCCTATCTGTGATGTCTTGAATAACACCAAAGAGTATTTTTTTCACCGGATCATATTTAGCAACTGAACGAATGTCTTTTATTGTGCCGGTGTCCACTGATTTAATTTTAAATTCAATATCATAAGGTTCATTTTTCTCTAATAAATTTTTTAGTGCATTGTCTAACAATTCTCTGTATTCGGGTAGACAGAATTTTTGAACAACATCCAAACTTAGTTCTTTGACGCCAACACCGTATATTTTTGATGCTCCATCGGAACCAATTATTTTCATTGTATCAAGATGTAACTCCCAGTTGCCAGATTTTGAAACTATTTCTGCTCGGTTCAACCTTGCTTCACTCATCCGAATAAGGTTTTCCGAATTATGTTCAATAGTTTTATCGTGAAAGACAATAACCACACCGGTTATTTCTCCGCTCTCATTTATTATCGGTGCCCCGCTGTCGGCAATTGGGGTTTCTCTGCCGGTTTTTGATATTAAAATAGTATGATTTGCTAACCCAACTACTTTTCCTTCTTTCAAAATATTACTAACCGGGTTCTCAACAACTTTGCGTGTGGCTTCATCAATAATTTTAAATACTTTAAATAATTGTTTGCCTGCTGCTTCAGATTCTTTCCACCCTGTAAGTTCTTCAGCTATTTTATTCATTTGTTTTACTAAACCGGTATCATCGGTTGTAATTACACC
>JAIOIM010000465.1 GCA_019912505.1 Ignavibacteriaceae bacterium | reverse complement strand
AAATAAACAAATTTGAAAAGCAGATTTCAGAAGCACTGTTGGTGGCGAGCAGTCAAAGTTCAAAATGGAAGTTAACCAATTTCAGGATACATTCGAAAATATTACGCCGAAATATAAACCTTCAGAAAAGATTAATAAAATTGTGTTAGTAAGCGATGCTTATGTAACAAATGATATTTTTAAAGATTGCGATTTTGCCGTAACAGATACGATAGACTTCCGATCAATCGTAACCACAAATAAAACAACAAAGTTTTCTTCTTTAAGCAGAGACGGCAAGAAAGAAGATGAGTTGAAAAAATCAAATAAATATAATTTCTTTAAAAGAGGTTCTGTCTTTTACGGAGAGAACTTAGACGATATAACAAAACATCTTAAAAAACCTTATCTAAATAAAATTGGATATAACCATTTTAAAATTGTAGAAAAAAAGGAAGCATAATTATGAAATACCAAACTGACGCATACTTAATTACGTGTTTAACCAATATGCACGTTGGCAGCGGCGAGGCTAACTACGGTGTTGTAGATAACCTTGTTCAGCGCGACCCCATTACAGATGTGCCTATTATTCATTCTTCTTCTCTCAAAGGAGCTTTAAGAGAACATTGCAAAGACGAAGACGGCTGGGGAGAAGGTTCAGAAAAACTGAATTATATTTTTGGACCGGATATTTCGAGAAATAAGGGTGAAAGCGGTATTGGGCATTACAAATTTTTTGATGCAAACTTAATTGTACTGCCGGTTAGAAGCAATAAGAAACCATTTTTCCGGGCAACTTCAAATTTCTTACTTAAAGAAATTGTTGAAAAGGGGAAGGCATTAAATAAAGTTATTAACCTTACTGTAGTTGAAAACAACGGGAAACCAAAGATAGAAAACGGCAACAATGATGTGATTCTTGAGGATTATGAAACCGAAACCGGATTACAATTGGGTGCAGAATCCTCAAAAATACTTGGGAAGGAACCGGCGAATTTTAGCGAAAATGATTTTAAAGAACTTTCTCAACGTCTTCCAGTTATAGCACGCAACCAGCTTAATAACGGTGAAAGTAAAAACCTCTGGTATGAAGAAGTTGTGCCGAGGGAAAGCCGTTTTGTTTTCTTTGTAGCTATGGATAAAAATTATCAAAAGGAATTTGAAGAGGCTATCAATAATAAAACAGTCCAAATAGGTGGTAACGCTTCTATCGGTTATGGTTTTTGTAAAATAGAAAAGTTGAGTTGAGCCATGAATAAAAAAATAAATGAATTAATCCCGAAGGCGTTGGAAGCTATAAAGGAAAGTAAAGTAGCTAATGCCAATAATGAAGTTGCAAAAGAATATAAGGGCTACGTTTCTTCAATGGGGGCAAGCATTATTCAATCCGGTTTGCTCGCAACTTTGGCTTTCTATTCAAATGAACAATCCGGGAGCGCTGATAAACGTCTAAAGCTTTTAAAAGCTATTGTAAAAACAATTTTAGATATTAATTCTAATGAAAAATTACTCAAATATGTTTTATCAAACTCTAATAATGGGAGTGATAAAACCCAAATAAACAAATTTGAAAAGCAGATTTCAGAAGCACTAATCGCTTTAAAACTTGCAATAAGAACATTTAAACAAGAATAATAATTATGAGAAATTTAGGATTACTTTTTTATAAAGAATATTTTAACGGTCTTTCTTTTGAAAATTACAAACCAATTTTAAGAGAGGAAGAAACTAAAGAATGTATTGAACAATTGTTTAATGCAAATTTGGAACCGACGCCACAAGCCGGCATTGGTAATAATAGTTTTGAATTAACCACTATCTATCCGGGATTATTAATCGGTTCCGGCTTTAACCACGAAATAGGTGAGCAGAAAAACGAACTTAAGCTCGGTTTCTTCTTTGACCATACAACCGGTTTGCCTTGCATTCCCGGGTCTTCTGTAAAAGGAGTTTTAAGAGATGCCTGCGAAAAGGCGGAAGGGGAATATGTTTTAGAAGTCTTTAAAGAAATAAAGGATAAACAACTTAGAGATTGGTTAATTGATGCGGATGCTAAAAAAATATTTCTTAAAAATGGACAAAGACATTCTCAGTTTGTGTTAAATGTTTTTAATGGAAAAAGCGATAATGAAAATTATATTCCGTTAAAAAAGCGGGATATATTCTTCGATGCTTTCCCCACTAAATCTTTTAATGAAAGCGGTAAATTTCTTGCTAACGATTATATAACACCTCATCCCGATCCATTAAAAAGCCCAAATCCAATTCAGTTTCTCAAAGTCCTTCCCCAAGTAACCTTTCAATTCAATTTCAGATTAACTGATGAATGCTGCCCCGCAAAAATTAAAGAGGAATTATTCAGACAAATTCTTCTAGATTTAGGCGTTGGCGCTAAAACCAATGTAGGATATGGGCAGTTTATACCTTACAATGAAAATGTACCGGTTACCCAAAATAACACTTCCGGTACTGCCAGCAACACCAATCAAGAAGGAAACCCAAGTGTGAATGTTGATGTCAATCTGAGCAGAGCTGAGAAATATAAAGCCAAGGTGATTGAAGAGAGCAATGGCTATCTTTATTTTCAATTTGAGGCAAACGACAAGGTATGTTCTGTTAAAAAAAAAATAGAAAGTGCTAATAAAAAACTAAAGAAAAATTTAATAGTTGGAGACGCTGTGCTCCTTGTAATTAATCATGATTACAAAAGAGGAGACTCAGACATAAATTTCCAAGTGTTTCCATCTGAAGATTAATCGATAATTAAGTAGTCGTTCATTTAATAAAGCGAGACAAATATGAAAAAATATTCATAC
>JAIOIM010000464.1 GCA_019912505.1 Ignavibacteriaceae bacterium | reverse complement strand
TCATTTATTGTGCTGTTTAAATTTTTTGATTCCGGAAATGTTTTTTTGAAGTCTCTCTCAATTCTTTTTACTATCGAATCAAGATATTTTTCATAACCCGATACAGCGGCTCTTAAACCGGTTTTGCTAATGGGAATAATAATCGACACAGCTTTATTTTTTCCGGCATATAAAATATATTTTGCTTCAACATGGCTATCAGCCTGTATAACCGGTGTTCCATCAACCGCAATAATTTCAAACTTGCCGAAAAATTCTTCCCCCATAACAAGCGTTTTACCGGGCAGAATTACTTCAATTGTTTCAATCTGCTGGAGAAACTCGCCTGGAAATTGTTTTATATCTTCGGATAAAAGTGAAGCGGTAATCCAGGCAGTAAATTCCTTTTCGGTCATAAAAACTAAAATTTTATTACAAAATTGTTTATATGCTCGCGTAACTCATCATCGTCTTTGTACGAATAAATAGTTAAGAGTGGTGAAGAACAGCCTGCAATCATAGCTGAGACTTTTTTAACCTCGCGGTTGTAAAGTGCAAGTACAGGAATTTTTAATTCAAATAGTGCATAACTAATCTCGAACCCAACACCTAAACTTGGACCGGAAACTTCCGCAATCATAGCTTTACTGCTTCTTAACCAGGCAATATCCCGCTCGTAAATTTTTTTATTGTTGAGTTTTATTTTTTGTTCAAACAGAATATTGAACTCAGAGAAAGCAGTGAAGTTATGTTTTGAAACTTGAGCAATTATTTTTTTATAAAATTGCTGATATGTCTTATCTCCTTTAATTGGTCCGGCACAATAGATATTCATTAAACTAAAGTCTCCTTCTCTAAAACTTTATGATAATGCTCTTCATATAATGGCAGCACTTTGCCAATATCAAAAAATTCAACGGCTCGGTTGCGTGCGTTGTTTGCGAATATTTCATATTTCTTTTCGTTTGTTAAAAGGTCAAGAACATATTTTGACATTCTATCGACATCGCCAATTTCGGCAATAAAACCGGACTCGTTGTGCCTGATTAATTCCGGAAGTCCGCCCACACTTGAACTGACTACGGGTACTCCGCATGCCATCGCTTCGAGTGCCGCAAGTCCAAAACTTTCTGACTGAGATGGAATTAGAAATACATCCGCCGCATTTAGTATATCAACCAAACCGTCCTGCTTACCAAGAAATTTAACATGATCGGATAAATTAAGCTGTCTGCAAAGTCTCTCGCAGTCGCTTCTATCCGGTCCGTCTCCAACGAGAATTAACTTTGAGGGAATTTCTTTATAAATCTGCTCGAAAATTTTTATTGTATCCGATACGCGTTTAACCTGTCGGAAGTTAGAAGTGTGCATTAAAATTTTTTCGCCATTGGGTGAAACGTGTTTTTTAAATTCACTTACTTCGAGCGGCTTATAAACATTTGTATCGATAAAATTTGGTATTACTTCAATCTCTTTTTCGATGTTATAATTTGTAAGTGTTTTTTCCTTTAAGAAGCGCGATACTGTAGTTACTCCATCGCTTTCCTCAATACTAAATTTAACAAGCGGTAAAAAAGAAGGTTCAAGACCTACAAGGGTGATGTCGGTACCGTGTAAAGTAGTAATAACTTTTAGATTCTTTTTCCCTTTCAACATTTGCTTTGCAAGATAAGCACTGGTGGCGTGGGGGATAGCATAATGGACATGCAGCAGATCAAGATTTTCATATTCGGCAACTTCCACCATTTTGCTTGCGAGGGCAAGACTGTAGAGTGGGTACTCAAACAATGGATAGCTGCTTGTTTCAACTTCGTGAAAAAAAACATTCTCTACAAAATTAGTTAGCCGAAATGGGAGGGCATAACTGATAAAATGAATTTGATGACCCCTTTTTGCAAGCGCCTTACCCAATTCGGTAGCAACTACACCGCTGCCGCCGTAGGT
>JAIOIM010000463.1 GCA_019912505.1 Ignavibacteriaceae bacterium | reverse complement strand
TAATGTTTCATATTCACCGGTCGATTTTCTCTGAACTTCAAAACCTTGATTATTTGTTTCGGTGGTGGTAGACCATTTTAAAACAATAGTACCGTTATTAGTGCTTGCACTGAATGCTGTCAATTCAACAGGAATTTCATTAGAAGCTTCATCAGCCCCCATATACGGGAAAGTTAAACTTCTTGTGTCTCCATCAATATCTATTGTTATTCCGTCAAGTGGAATCCCGGCAAGATCAAAGTCTCCGTTTGATGCGCCAGCCAAGTGTAAATCAGCAGCCGAAACGAAGCTCACAGATTTACTTACCGAGTTGACATCTTGCAAGGTTGCCTGCCATGCAGCTAAATTTGCATACAATGTACCTTGATAATTGACAAGATTCTGATTTGCAAGGAGAAGATTATAATCTGAAGTTAACACAGAGGTAGCCGGGATTATACCTATGGCAGATGAACCCACATTGCCCGCGTGATTGTTTATAATAATATTGTCTTTAAGATCAATTTTTACCGGTCCTGTACCGTTTGTATGATTACCAATGCCATGGCTTGCGAATGTTGAAACATTATTATTTATCAAAATAGTATTGTTATAAATTTTGAAATTTCCCATGTTTCCGGCAGAACGTAATCCGATGCCGTAAACATAACGTGTTTCATCCGCAGCACCCACATTAATCATATTGTTGGCAACACTGATAATATCTGTTGAATCGCTAGCATTTCCGGCAAATGCAATACCTATTAGATATGCAGTTGCATTAAGTGTTTTTTCAAGACAGTTGATAAAGTTGCTATGAATAGTGGTATTTCCAACCGCGCCAGTTATATAAATGCCATGATTATATGTATCCGTAGCACCGGCTGTTGTCGGAAGAATGTTAATTGTATTCCCAATTATCTCGCATTCGGTAAGGTACAAAGTAGCAATACCACGAGTACCGCAATAAATTTCATTATTCACAATACTAAACTGGTTGTAAGTAGGTGCTGCAGAGGCACCCCAAGGTGCAAGACCATCTCGCCTTACCGGACGTGCTGCCGTTCCGATTTGACAGTTCTCAACGCGGAAACCCCAAACACCTCCTTTGTCATTTATAACTGCGCCATACCTGAAATTGGTAGCTACATTATCAAGATTTTTAATGATAAGGTTTTTTAGCACTACTGTATCAGCATTTGCTGTATTCAATCCGAAAGGAACTGCTACGGCATCTGTCTCAGTTGTAACAATAAGGTTACGACTCGTTGATCCATTATTACTGCCGTCAAAGGTTACATATCCTTTGTCAAAACCAATCATCTGTATACCGTTGCCCATAGAAGCTCCGGCTGCTACAATTAAGTAGACATCTCTGGCGGGTGCTGGTTTTATCACAACATTATTAGTAACCGATAATGATGCGTTAAAAGTAAAGCTGTTTTCTCTTAAGGTGTCGGCATCTAATATAAAGTTAACTGTTCCGGATGCACCATTGGCATTTAATGAAGTAACGGCATCACCAACGGTTGCAAAACCTTGTGGATGTGCACCTTGCGGGATGTAGTAATCGCCGGATAATGCAGGCTGAGCGTATCCGAAACTCACTGCAAAAATTAAGGTGATGATAGTAAAGAAAAAATGTTTCATTTTAACCTCTTTTATTAGTTGAAGAATAATTGTAGGAACAATAGAGTTAAATTCATTATTGAGTCTGGTCTAAAAAGGT
>JAIOIM010000462.1 GCA_019912505.1 Ignavibacteriaceae bacterium | reverse complement strand
ACGTTGTAGAAAGATTAATAGATACAACCTGTGAAATTGAATACCCCAAAGATAAATTTGAAATTCAGGTGCTCGATGATTCTACAGACGAAACAATCGGGCTTGTTGCAGATCTTGTAAAGAAAAAACAAGCCGAAGGTTTTAACATTTATCATGTAAGAAGAGATTCGCGCAAAGGCTTTAAAGCCGGTGCATTAAAAGAAGGAATGAAAACTGCTAAAGGTGATTTTATAGCAATCTTTGATGCCGATTTTATCCCGCAAAAAGATTTTTTGAAAAAAACACTTTCATTTTTTACAGACGACAAAGTCGGAATGGTTCAAACACGCTGGGAACACCTAAACGGCGATTATTCAATTCTTACAAAAGCCCAGGCACTTGCGTTAGACGGTCACTTTGTAATCGAACAAACAGTTAGAAACAAAGCCGGGTTTTTTATAAACTTTAACGGCACCGGCGGCGTCTGGAGAAAATCGTGTATTGAAGATGCCGGAAATTGGCAGGACGATACACTAACCGAAGACCTCGATTTAAGTTACCGTGCACAGTTAAACGGCTGGCGTTTTGTGTTTCTAAAAGATTTTACGTCGCCGGCAGAACTTCCTTCCGAAATTAATGCGTTAAAGACTCAGCAGTTCCGCTGGACAAAAGGCGCCATTGAAACGGCTAAAAAAATATTGCCGCTTGTTTGGAAGTCGCGCGTGCCTTTAAGAATAAAGCTGCAGGCAACATTCCATTTAACAAATAATATTGTTTTCCCTTTTATTCTGCTATCTGCAATATTAAATGTGCCGTTGATTTTTATAAAAAACAGCGGGTCGCACGAAGCATACTTTGCTCTTCTTTCAATGTTTGTACTTGCTTTTGTAAGCTCTTTCTTATTTTACATGACTGCTCAAAGAGACATACGAAGCGACTGGAGAAAGAAGATTGTGCTTTTCCCATTGTTTATGGCTGGCAGTATGGGCTTTGCCGTTAACAACTCGCGTGCTGTAATAGAGGGGTTATTAAGTCGTAAAAGTGAGTTTGTAAGAACTCCGAAATTTAAATTAGAATCAGAAAAAGATTCATGGCAAGGTAAACGATATACAAATCGTAAGTTAGGTTTTTCAGTTATAGTTGAGTTAGTAATGGCTATATATTGTTTAGTAGGCATTGCGGCTTCAATATATTTTCTTGAAATAGCTGCATTACCTTTTCAGATTATGTTTTTTATTGGTTTTGCTTTTGTATCTGTAACATCAATAAAACATGCGCTGCAGAAAACATAGAGAGTTATTTTGTCTAAGTCTACAACTCAAATATTTGACGACAAAGTAAATCTTATTTATGAGTACGATAAACGGTCGCCGCTGTTTATAAGAATGGCTAACACCGAAATAGAAAAAAATAACATACAAAAAGCTATTGAAATATTGAGCAGCGGTTTAAAGGGTTTCCCCGATTATGCCGCTGCATATATTCTTCTCGGCAGGGCATACACACTGCTTGGCAATTATGGTAAAGCACTTTTTAACATTAAGACCGGCTGCGATCTTATTCACTCATCCCAAACTTATGAATATTACCTTGGTGAAATAGAAAATATAAAAAAGCAGCGTTCCTTGTTTGAGCCGGGGAGAAGAAGTTCGTTTATGCCTTCTGTTGCAGAGGATGAAGAAAATAAAGATGAACTGCTGTTATTTGAGCCTAAAGTTGAAGTTGAAGATGAAATAAAATTAGAAGATTTTGATGAGCAGCTTGATGTGCTTGCACAAAAAATATCTCACGCTAAAATGTCGGCTGGGGAAGTGGGCAGCACTGCGACCAAGTCGGAATTACCTGAAGAAAAGAATACCCCATCCTACGAAAACCTAATTGTTTCGGAAACACTGGCTAAAATATATATTGCACAAGGGGAATACGCAGAGGCTGTTAATGTTTATGAAAAGTTGAAAAAGAAGAACCCTGATAAACTAGATTATTACGATGGGAAAATAAAAGAACTCCAAAAACAAATTGATTTTTAATTGTTAAGCTCTGACTTTCTTTCCACTATGAATATCTTAAGCACTTCCAAAAAACTAAAAAAAAGTTTTTACAAACGCGATGTTTTACTTGTTGCACAAGAACTGCCAGGTAAAATTCTTATCAAAAATGAAAATGAAAAAATTTACGCAGGCAGAATTGTTGAAGTGGAAGCATACGACAGCGCCGTTGATGAAGCGGCGCATGGTTTTAAGGGTAAAACCGAACGAAATAAAATTATTTTTGAAGAAGGCGGTTATTTTTATGTTTATTTTATATACGGGGCAAACTATTGCTGTAATGTTGTTGCCGGTAAAAAAGGTAGCGGCGCCGCTATTTTAATAAGGGCAGTAGAACCGCTCTACGGTTTTGAATTTATGGCAAAGAATCGTTTTGGAAAAGCTGTAAAAACCGAGAAGGAAATTATAAGTTTAACAAACGGACCTGGGAAGCTTTGTCAGGCTTTTGAAATTAACAGTCTTCATAACGGGATAGCTTTAACAGGAGATATAG
>JAIOIM010000461.1 GCA_019912505.1 Ignavibacteriaceae bacterium | reverse complement strand
AGATACTTATGCTTATTTTTAGGAATAATTATGATTGGAGAACGAATAGATGAATATTGCTTTTATAAATCCCCCTTTTCACCCAAAGTATTCGCGCGGTTCCCGCAGCCCCGCAGTTACTAAAAGTGGAACTGTTTACTATCCTATCTGGCTTGCGCTTGCTGCCGGTTTTGCTGAAAAAAATGGACACAATATAATTTTAATTGACTCTCCGGCTGAAGTAATATCAACCGAAGAAACATTGGAAAGGCTAAAAAAGTTTAACCCCGATCTTTTGATCGTTGAGACCAGCACCGGAAGTATTACAAAAGACGTAGAGTTTGTAGAACATGTAAAAAAAGTGTTCCCCTCTATCCATGCTTGTTTGGTGGGGAATCATGTTACCGCATTACATAAAGAAACTTTAGCGAATTATCCTGTTGTCGATTCTGTTGCACGAAATGAATATGAAGAAACAATAGTTGATCTCGCATCTCATTTATCAACGGATAAAGAATTTGGGGCAATAACCTCCTTAACATGGCGCAATGAAGAAGTAGTTGTAAACCCGCCTCGTCCAGCTTTAAAGGACATCGATAATATGCCCTTTGCAAGTGAGATTTTTAAGCGGTTTTGTAACCCAAGAGATTACTTCTTTTCAGCCGGTAGGTTTCCACAAATGATGATGTACACGGGGAGGGGTTGTCCATACCTTTGTACGTACTGTGTTTATCCGCAGAATTTTTACGGACATACATACCGCCACCGTTCTGCAAAAAGTATTGCCGATGAATTTAAATACATCGAAGCAAATTTTCCTGAAGTTGTAGAAGTAACAATTGAAGATGATACTTTTACAGTTTATAAAAACCATACAATTGAAGTTTGCAAACTGTTAATTGAACAAAAAAATAAATTAACATGGACGTGCAACGTTCGTGCAGATCTCGATGAAGAGACAATGATATGGATGAAAAAAGCCGGCTGTCGTTTAGTAATTGTTGGTTTCGAAAGCGGTTCGAATAAAATATTAAAGTTGATGAAAAAGGGTTTAAAAGTTGAACAGTTTAAAGCCGCCGAAAATGCAAAAAAATCTGGTTTGCTAATCCATGCTTGTTATATGATGGGTAACCGTGGTGAAACTTTGGAAACTATGAACGAAACTCTTCAACTTGCCAAAAAACTTAATACCGATACTGCACAGTTCTTCCCGTTGATGATATATCCCGGAACCGAAGCATACGAATGGGCTGATAAAGAAGGACTTATCGATGCCAAATCATTCGATGAATGGTTGACCCCTGAAGGGTTGCATAATACGGTTGTTAGAACCCATGACCTTACTGCGCAGGAAATAGTTGATTTTTGCAATTACGCAAGAAGAGAGTATTACCTTCGCCCTGCTTATTTTTTGATGAAAGCAAAGAATATAATTACTAATCCCGCGGAATTGCGCAGAACCATTAAGGCATTTTTTACTTTTTATAAGTATTTGTTTAACGGCGATGCAAAGAAGAATAAAGAAAAGTTCGATTCTATGATTACCAAATCGAATAAGAAAATAAAATCGACCGAAAAAGCCGCTTAAATAGCGCAGGCGATAAAATTACAAAATAAAAAACCGTTCTAATAAAATAGAACGGTTTTCTTATATCATAATTATTGCTCACTAAAAATCGTATATCTATATTTATAGAGTAAATTTTTATTTAAAGTTATCTTTTTACTGAATGAGAGAATTGTAAATCTTAATGAATTTAAGCAGCTCAATAGAAATAATTATTTTTGGGATAATATTTTTAGTTTTATTCTCTTATATAATTTATCCGCTCTTCATAGTGTTGTTATCTTTTTTAAAAAGTAGAACAACTTTCTCATCTGTTGAAACTAAAAAAGTTTCAATTCTTTTTTCCGCCTACGATGAAGAAAAAAGTATCCGTGATAGGATTGAAAACATCGCCTTGCAAGATTACGATTTATCTTTAGTAGAAGTACTCGTAGGTTCCGATTGCTCGAGTGATAAAACCGGTGAGTATC
>JAIOIM010000052.1 GCA_019912505.1 Ignavibacteriaceae bacterium | reverse complement strand
AGCATATTCAAAAAAAATGGAATGAAATGGATAAATCGATAATAATATATCTGATGCTCTTACCCTTTGTTAGCTGCCTTGCTGCTTCTAAAAATGATGGTTCAATTGTTCAAAAAAATCAGCATCAAATTGACTCGCTCGAAACGGCAGCATCAAACCCGGGGAATATCGACGCGCTCTATTTGAGTCACTATATCTGGGCAACCACACTTTCAGAAGGACCGATGGAATGGCAGGATATGCCGGAAGATGGAATTACAGGTTTTGCATATAGAGTATCAATTACAACCGCGGAAATTTATAAAAATCTTTATTATGAAAAGGTAACTTTCGGTGAAGAAGGCTCCGGTAAAAAAATAGTTTTCTTAAAGGAAATTGATTTAGAAAAAGAACTAAATTTATTCGGTGAGCAGTCATCTGATTTGAAATTTGTTGATTGGTTGGATTACAATTCATTTGTAATAACGGTCAGTGGCAATAAATATCAAATTGATATAACAGAGAGCGATGGATATTCGATCAAAAAGAGGAAATAAATTTAAAGTTACCCATGTTAAAAACCGTAGAATGCTCGAACATTGTATAAGATTTCATGATTAAGCTGTTTTCATCAACGGATTAAAAGCGTTATCGCATACTTTTTTAGGATAAACTTTTATATTTTTGCTCTCCTAAAAAAACTATGCCCCGGTAGCTCAGTAGGATAGAGCGTCGGTCTCCTAAACCGTAGGTCGGAGGTTCGAATCCTCTCCGGGGTACAAAGTTAAATCATTCGTCAACAATTTTAACTTCCATCAAACATTCTTTACAATTAAAATGAAGCAAATACTTTCTGCTGCCTCCCACCAAAAACAGCGGCGATTTATTTTTATCGGCTCCTTTAAACGGACACGAGTTTAGTTCATCCTTTATGCAGAATTTGCAAATCATTACGGTTTTGCCGCCGTTATTATGACTAATTTCAAAACCATCATCAATCTCATCAACACCGTGTTCAGTATAAAATTCTTTTGCAAGACGATTAACAACATTCGCCCTGTAATCAAGGTTTTGCTGCGGATAAGTTACCGCTTCATTTTTAAATTTAAATATTTCTTTAGGATGATTTTTTATTCTTTCCTCCTCAAGATGAGTCAGTATTTCTCTTCTATATTCATTGCACTCTTTTACACTCAAGAAAGGAATATCAATAAAATTTAGTTCCACTTGTTCAATATCAAAAATGGTATTGCCCGATTTGGAAAATTGTTTTTTAATTGTTTCAATAGCTTTTTTAGGGTTAGCCGCCTTTGTTTTTTCAAAAATAATTTTTTTAACAACTGAAACACCCGATTCATCAACAGCCTTTATTTGAATTCCGCCGCTTATATCCTCAATAAAAATTTTTGCTTTTATTTTTCTATGGCATTCATGTTTGTTCAGTTCGGTGAAAAATTGATGGTCGTGATTTCTAAATATATTTGTCCCCACTTTAAGGCGGATGTCATTAGTTGTGTAAATCTTATTTCCTTCAATTTTATTTACATACATACCTGATAGTTCGCCATTACCATCAATAAAACAAATACCATCGCCGTTTATTATTTTTTCATTTGTTTTGATTATAAAACTATCTTTACCGCAGCAAGTTACTTCACCCAGCAATTTGCCTTTCGATTTAGGCGTGTCGGGGGAAGTTAGTTGTTTATCTTTTTCATCGACAAAATAAGTAGTGTATCCACGGTTAAAAGTTCTCTCGGGGTCTGGGGTAAAAGGTATTTTTGAACTGCCGACTGATGTACGTTTTAGCCGTGGATTTTGTTCAATTATTTCATCAAGCCTCCGGCGGTAAAAAGCAGTTATGTTTTTAATATAAGAAATATCTTTTAATCTTCCTTCAATTTTGAACGAGGTAATGCCGCTTTCGATTAGATCGTACAAATA
>JAIOIM010000460.1 GCA_019912505.1 Ignavibacteriaceae bacterium | reverse complement strand
ATTTAAATATAGGTGGCTGAGTGTTCCGGCTGCTGCAATACCAAATAAACACAATCATACACAGCCGGAATGTATCGAAACTAACGGACACTGGTTCGTCCATTCATCCAATGCCCTTTCCGTGTAAATCCGTGAAATCCGTGTCGTCAGTGTGCTATTTTTGCGGAGTGTTATTGGCACGCAGATTTACGCTGATAATTAAGATGAACGCTGTGCCTTTTAAAAACCGATCCGTGTCAGCCCGACACCGGCGCGGTCGTCTGTGTGCTATTATGATTTATGATCCGTTTCCGTTAGCTAACGGATAACGGAATGATTTTTAATTTCAAGTTTATTCTTTCCCCTTGCCTAACTGCTAAAAGTCTTCCCTCTTTTATAGTTGCCGAGGGTAATTATGCTGTCGGTAATTTCCTCAAGGTGTGTTAAAGCAAGAGTAAGTTTTTTTTCTTTTGTAGTGCCGAGTAAATCTATATAAAAAAGATATTCGAAAGGTTTGTGCGGTATTGGGCGCGACTCAATTTTTACAAGATCAATTTCCCTTAAAGCAAAAACACTTAATGCTTTAAATAATGCGCCGGGTATGCTCTTAAGTTGAAAACAAATTGATGATTTTGGATTGCTCACCACACCCGAATTTTCTTTTTTGGATATAACAACAAAGCGTGTGTAGTTTTCTTTGTTGTTTTGAATACCCTTTTTTAGAACTTTTAATTTATAAAGATGTGCCGCTTCGCTGCTTGCTATTGCCGCAGTTGTACCATCGTTTTTCTCAGACGCCATTTTTGCAGAACCCGCTGTATCATACGAAGGTAGTATCTCGGCTTTTTTTAACGTCTTTAAAAATTTTGAGCACTGCCCAAGCGCCTGTGGATGTGAAAATATTTTTTTTATATTTTTTATTTCAAGTTTGTCGGGCGCAACAAGGTTATGATTTATCTGAAGATATAATTCGCCCACTATCGGGTAACTATATTTTATAAGTAGATCGTATGTTTCATATACGCTTCCGTAAAGTGAGTTTTCAATCGGCAGAACAGCGTAGTCAACTTTGCCTTTTTTTAGATTTATAAAAGTATCTTCAAAACTAAAACATGGGAAAACATCAACCGCACTGCCGAAATATTTTTTACATGCTATTTCGCTGAATGCTCCCTTTTCACCCTGGAATGCCGCTTTCATTTTTTAACCGCGTTTGTGTGAAGCATCATCAACAAAAGATTTGCTTTCCCTTTAAGTTCGGCTTCTGTCGCGTTATTATCGAATGTAAAATCAGCTCGTTTTCTTTTTTCGCTATCGGGTATCTGGTTGTTGCTTCGTTTAATAAATTCTTCCTCTGATATTTTTTTCGATTCTTTTTTTCTTGCCATACGAAGATCCTCATCCGCTGTTACAAGAACAACGTAATCAAACAAATCTTCCATATCGGCTTCGTAGATAAGCGCAGCCTCAACAAAAACAACACGCCTCTTTTTTAATTCTTCATCCATCTTTTTTTCGATCCTATCAATTACAACCGGGTGTAGTATTGCGTTTATCTTTTGAACATTTTCCATGCTCGAGAAAACATTTTCGGCAAGATATTTAAGATTGGGTTTACCGTTTACGTAGGAGCCGGCACCAAATGCTTTTGTAATTTCCTTTTTTATTTTTTCATCTTTGCCAAGGAGTTCTTTGCTTATTTTGTCGGCGTCTATAACCGTAAAGCCAATCTCTTCTATAAAACTTGCAAAGAGTGTTTTACCGGAACCAATGCTGCCGGTAATAGCAATTTTTAATTTTTGTTCAGCCATCTTCTTCTTAAATATAAATGTAAAATTACCACTCGCTTAAATGACTATTTGTAACTCTGAAAACTAACTTTTATTGGCAGCGACTGACATCTTTTAAAAGATAACAACCGTTGATGCTAATTAAGCTGTCAGTTTTAAACTCCTTAACATAGGGTTGAGTTTTCAAATTGAAAAGGAGTTTACAAAGCCTCTTCAGTGGTGGACTAATGAAAAACATACTCAGGCTAAGCCCGGTATGATAGGGTTAAATTAAACCCCGCTATTGATGACGGGGTAATCGGAATAATAATTTGAATGAAGTAACTTATTAACGTGCGTAACTAATCTTACGTACTTCTCTTATAACAGTAACTTTTATTTGCCCAGGGTATTCCATCTCGGATTCAATTTTTTGCGCAATGTCCTGTGCAAGTTTATCTGCGGAAACATCGTCAATTTTATCATGTTCTACAACTACGCGTATTTCGCGACCTGCTTGTATTGCGTATGTTTTTGCAACGCCTTCAAATGAAGTAGCGAGTGCTTCGAGGGTTTCCAAACGCTTTACATAACCTTCAAGAGGTTCTCTTCTTGCGCCTGGGCGCGCTCCGCTTATAGCATCGGAAGCCTGTACAAGCGTTGCTATCGGATGTTCCATCTCAATATCTTCATGATGCGAACCGACTGCATTTACAACAATAGGATGTTCTTTATACTTCTTGGTTAACTCATAACCAATTAAGGCATGAGGACCTTCCATCTCTTTGTCAACTGTTTTGCCTACATCGTGCAAAAGTCCTGCGCGTTTTGCAAGGTTAATATCCAAACCGAGCTCGGCAGCCATATTACCGGTAAGGTATGCAACTTCAATACTGTGCTGTAAAAGATTTTGTCCGTAGCTCGAGCGGTACCGCATCTTACCAATGTGCTTTATCAATTCCCTTTGCATGTTATGAAGACCAAGCTGCAAAATTACGTTTTCGCCTTCGTGCAAAATTTCTTCTTCAAGTTCTTCACGGACTTTAATAACAATTTCCTCAATACGTGCCGGGTGAATTCTGCCGTCAGTAATCAATCTCTCAAGAGAAATACGGGCAATCTCGCGTCTAAACTGGTCGAATGAAGAAAGAATTACAGCTTCCGGTGTATCGTCAACAATAACGTCAACACCGGTGGCAGATTCAAAGGCGCGGATGTTTCTGCCTTCTTTGCCAATAATACGTCCCTTCATTTCATCGTTCTGAATTTGAACTACGGATACGGTTGTTTCAATAGAATGATCGGCGGCAGAACGCTGAATAGCCTGCACAATAATCTTTTGTGCTTCCCGTTTGGCGTCAATTTTCGCCTGATCGTGCACTTCTTTTATAAGCTGTGCACCGTCAATTTTTGCCTGGCTAACCATGTTTTCAATAAGCATTTTTTTTGCTTCTTCAGATGTTAGACCCGATATTTTTTCAAGCTTTATGTTTTGTTCATTTTCCAATCGCCGTGCATCGGCAAGTTTAATTTCTATGTTGCTTTTGGCGCTGAGTATTTCTTTTTCAACAAATTTATTTTCTCTTTCCTTCTTAATAACCATATCGAATTTCTTTTCGATATTTTCTTCACGGGTTGTAAGTTGTTTTTCGAGATTACTATACTTTTGTCTTTTTTGATTTACTTCAGTATCGAACTCCATTTTTTTCTTATACCACTCATCTTTAACTTCGAGCAGTTTTTCTCTTTTTGTATTTGTTGCTTCTTTTTGGGCTTCACTAATTATCTGCTTAACTTTTTCATCTGCCGCTGCAACGCTTCTTTTTCCCATTTTGGAATTTAATTTCCAGCCGAGCCAGAAAAAAATTGACACAAGGGCAACCACCATAGGTATCAGCAGTAGCAGCTCCATTCTCAGTTCCATTTTACCTCCAGACCGCATGTAGTAAAAAATATCTACTCTGCCAGTACCAGTCAATAGTGAAAAACCCTATAAGACACAGTGGGAATACGCCCGAACGCTTCTTGCTTCCTCTGCCCCGTTTTTGGAGACTTTGCCGAAACAAAGTTGAGGTCTGTAATTGACGCCGAAAGTCATACTCCCAATTTTTTAAGAGTTAGTTTTTCATTTATTGATCTGGACTGACAGAGTGGAAGTTTCTGTCTAAGATGGGGCTGACATTTCCGATTCGTTTAAAAGAAGTTTTAACCTTTTTATTTTATCGTTTGCCTGAATTAAAAACTCTCGGTTTTTATTTTTTTCCAAAAACAGATCGTAAGCAATATTTAAACAAGCAATAATTGCAACAGTCTGCGCTGGTTGATCAGGCAGTTCCTCTTTAGTTTCTTCAATTACTTT
>JAIOIM010000459.1 GCA_019912505.1 Ignavibacteriaceae bacterium | reverse complement strand
TTACAAAGTATAACACTCTCCGTCAAAATTTAGATCAGTACAACCGGCAGCTTTTTTATCTTCAAGATTCGGCAGCTTTCATTCAAGATTCAATTGACTGGCATATTAAAGACAGCATAAGACAGACTGAAGTTAATGAGACGTTAAACAAAAATGAATTGGGAGGCGATGAGCAAAATCCGCCGAGACAACCTACAAATAAAAATGCAGGCGCAAACACTCAGACTCAGCTTAAACAGCAACTGCCGCCGCAGCGTCCTACGCTTTCTGAAGATTCCTTAAAGAGTCTTCTTGTTAAAAGTGAATTTGAACTTGGTAACACATTCTTTACCGAGTTTGATCTCACTGATTCGGCATTTATTTATTACTCAAAAATTTTAAACGACTTTCCTAATTCAGATTACCACGCCCGCACGTTATACGGGATGGGTAGCTATTATCAAATAAAAGGTGACGAACAAAAGGCGGACAGCATTTTTAAATACATCTACGCTAATTTCAAAACAGAAAGCATAGTTAATGCCGCAGCCAATAAAATAAGCAAACCATTAATAGATTTAAGTTATGACCCGGCTAAAGAACTTTACGCTTCGGCTGAACAAAAAATGCTGGATAAAAATCTAACAGAATCATTGACCGATTTTTATGACATATTTAAAACGTATCCAAAATCTCAGTTTGCTCCCAAAGCGCTTTACGCTTCCGGCTTTATATTGGAAAACGAGCTGTCGATGTATGATTCGGCGGCTTCTGTGTACGACTCGATAACCACAAAATATCCAACCACGATTTATGCAAAAAACATTCAAAAAAAATTAACGGCTTATAAGCAGGAACAAGAGAAAAAACGGAAAGCACTGTTGGATTCTCTAAAGGCAATTGAGCAAAAGAAAATTGACTCAATAAAAACTATCGAGTTAAAACGGATTGCTGACTCATTGCATACGGACTCACTAAAAACATTAAAACAAGATACACCCCTACAGATAGAAGGTCAAAAGACAGAGGTTGATTCGACAACGATTCCCATCGAAAAAAACAATCTTGAAAATATTGATCCGGTACCTGGCGTTGATGAAAAAACCATTGAGCCTGCTGATTCATTGCAGATGATAAAATTGCCCGACGTACCCGATACTACCGGGCAGAAACGTGAGCCTCCTTTGACCGATTCGCTAAAAAACGGCAAAGTTGAAAAGCCGGGAATATTTTAATAACCTATTTACACCGGAGCAATAGTGCAGAACTATCAATTGCCTGAAAATGAATTAGGAGAGTTGTTCAATAGGTTTATTCCGGTTGTAAAAAAAAACAAATTCAAAACTTTAATAATCACATTTCTTTTTTTATTCTACTTCAGTTTTCCAGGTCTTCAAATTCCGATACTCGAGTATAATTCATTCCGCATAACTTCATTAATGGAACAAAGAGCTTTTGAGCACTACATGTTATTTTACCCTCGGCAATCCTGGGTAGATATTGACGATGTAAAACCTGCATTGCTAAAGGCTATAATTTCTATGGAAGACGGAAAATTTTTTACGCATAAAGGAATAGACTGGGTAGAGTTGGGACGCTCGATGCGAACCAATAAAAGGCGAGGGCGCTCGGTTAGAGGAGCAAGTACGATGACGATGCAGCTTGCAAAAAATTTATTTCTTACAACCGACAAAAGCATAATTAGAAAAGCCAAGGAGTTGCTGATTACTTTCCGAATGGAAAAAGAATTGAGTAAAAAAGCAATTCTTGAAAATTATATAAACGCAGTTGAGTGGGGAGACGGAATATTTGGAATTAAAGAAGCTTCAGAAAATTATTTTAATAAAGAACCTTCTGCGCTTACCGTTAATGAAGCATCGCGGCTCGCGGCTGTTATACCGTCACCGCTTCGTTTTGCTCCGAATAAAAATACAAATTATGTACTGCGCCGTGCGGGTATTATACGCGGCAGATTGAATGATGTTGTTCTGGATTTTTAATAATGAAGTTAAGCCGGAAAAAAGTAGTTGAAATGGTAGAGGATGGAGAAAATTTTAATTGTGAGTTTAAACGAAAATTTTCCACCCCGGAAAAAATTGCGCGCGAAATGATTGCATTTGCAAACTCCCGCGGCGGTTATATATTTTTTGGTGTGGATGATGACAAAACTATCGTGGGTGTGGAAAGCGAAAAAGGGGAAACTGAGTTGATAAAAGACGCAGCATTAAATTATTGCGAACCACCATTAGAATATTCAATCCAATATATACCTTTTGACGGGAAGGAAGTGGTTATTGTTGAAGTTCCCGAGTCCAAAAATAAACCGCACCGTTTACAAGACTATCTGAATGAATTTGATATAAACACAGCGGTTGTAACATTAAGAGTAAATGATAAAAGCGTTCATGCAAGCAAGGAAATGATACGCATAATGCGCTCAGTAACTGCCGGACTGACGCTAAAAAAATATCACATCGGCGAAGTAGAAAAACGAGTTTTTCAATTTATAGAAAAAAGTGAAACTATTTCGGTTAAACAGTTAAGCGATTATATAAACATTTCAGAAAGAAGAGCTTCGAGGACGCTTGTAAAAATGGTAAGGGCAAACTTGCTTGCAATACATACCAAAGACAACGGTGAAGAGTTTTTTACCGGTATAGAAAATCTTTAATCAACTTTTTGAAAAATCGTATATCTTTCTCATCTCAAAAACTGCTACGCCATAAGCCACAGCAACATTTAATGACTGCTTTATTCCATACTGAGGAATTTCAATGGCAAAGTCGCAAAGATCAATAAGCGATTGCGACACACCGGTAATCTCATTCCCAACAATAATACACAAAGGAAAATCTGAGGGTTTTACATTATAATATGGAATACTGTTGTCGGTTAGTTCGAGAGAACAAATTTTTATTCCCTCATTTTTTAGTTGAAGCACGGCTTCATGTGGGTCTTTTAAGTATTCCCATTTTATACTTTCGGTTGATCCGAGAGCCGTTTTTAAAATTTCTTTTTTTGGAGGATGAGGTGTATACCCGCACATTATGAGTTTTTCAATCATAGCCCCATCGGATGTACGGAATATACTCCCAACATTGTAAGTGCTGCGGATATTATCAAGCACTACATATAGTGGCATTCTGTCCGCAGTTTCAACCGTTTCTAACGTGCTGCGGTTTACTGTTATTTCATCGTGTGAGAGTTTTTTCATTTTAATATTTTACTGCAAGTTGTCCGCATGCGGCGGCAATATCATCACCTTGTGTAAAGCGTACCATTACTGTAATATCATTATCGCGCAGCGTTTGAACAAAGCTTTCTATTTTATGCTTTGGCGTAGGTTCAAGTTCGGCTGAAAATCCAACCGGGTTCATATGTTTTAAAGAGTTAAAAGGGATAATATTAATTTTAGAAGGGATATAGCGCGATAGTCTTATGAGTGCTTCTAAATCCTCTTCTCTGTCGTTTATATCCTTCAGCATTACATACTCAAATGTAATTTTTGTGTCGGTCTTTTTTGCATAATATGCCACAGCGTCAAGATTTTCTTTTAGCGAATATTTTTTGTTTATCGGCATAATACTAGTTCTTATATCTTCAAAACAGGAGTGAAGTGAAAGAGCTAATTTTACTTTTAAGTTCATCTCCGCAAGTTCTACAATTTTAGGAGCTATGCCTGCAGTGGATAAGGTTATTTTTTTGGAGCTGATTCCAGCGGTTAAATTTTCAGAAAAAATCATCAGCGAGTTTACAGTTGCGTCAAAATTTAAAAGCGGTTCGCCCATGCCCATATAAACAATATTGGTAATCTTATCTTTTCCGTAATCTTTTGCCGCAAGCAGATATTGATCAAAAATTTCGCCAGCGGAAAGGTTTTTTTTGTAACCCATCAATCCGGTTGCACAGAACTGGCAATCTAACGGGCAGCCGACCTGCGTTGATATGCAGAGTGTACTTCGCTTATCCTCGGGTATAATGACTGATTCAATTATATGATCTTCTCTTGTTTTGAAAATAAATTTCTTTGTGCCAGTTTCAAGCGAGGTTTCCGAATCTACAAAAAATAGAGATGATAGTTCTGCTTGCTCTTTAAGTTTATTTCGGAGACCCTTTGATAAATTTAACATTTCATCAAAATCGGTAGAAAGATTGTTATACATCCAGCTAAATAGTTGTTCGCCCCGAAATTTCGGTTCGCCTATTTCGATAAAAAAAGTTCTCAACTCGTCAAGAGTTAATCCTTTCAACATAATTTTTTCAGGAATTTTGCTCGTCAATCTATTCATTCTTATTCAGTTGGAAGGCAAATATAACAATAAGGTTTTTATCATAAAATTGAATTAGTTGTGAACTGCGTATTCAGTTGAGAGTTGTGAAAATAGTTTTATTAATTTCTGTGCCAAAAGTATGGAGAGTAAAAAAGGGGACAAAAAAGTCGCCCGATTAAAATTAAATTTAGAAAATCTAATAGCTGTATCGCATCAATCCTTTATAAACTAGGAGCTGTTATTTTCAACGGGCAGTGTAAAAATAAAACTGCTGCCTTCCCCTTGTTTACTCTCAACCCATATATTACCGCCGTTTTTTTCTACAAGCTCTTTGCAAAGAATTAACCCGAGACCGGTTCCCGCCTCTTTCGATGTGCCGGTTGTAGAAAATGAAATAGAAAGATCAAAAAGTTTGTTCATATCCTTTTCCAAGATGCCGACACCGTTATCGATTACGGAAATCCGAACCATTTTATCGTCATGTGGTTCAATAAGAATTTTTATTACGCCGCCTACTTTTGTAAACTTTATAGCATTTGAAATAAGATTCCTTAGAACTGTGTGAACCATATTATCATCACCAAAGGCTTGTATACTCTCATCTCCCTCAATCTTTAACATAATGTTTTTCTTTTGGGCAGATTCATTAAACAACGTGAAAACATTTTTGGCAACGCTGTAAAAATTAAATACTTCTGGTTTGTAAGGAATTTTCCCGGTTTGAATACGCGACCAATCAAGAAGATTTTCAAGCAGCCCGTAAACATTTTTTGCAACCGTATTAATATTTCCGGCAAACTCTTTTATTTCTTCTTCACTTAAAGAAGCATAATCGTTACAAATAAAATCGGAATAGCCGAGCAGAGCAGTAAAAGGACTGCGAAGATCGTGTGCGAGAATTGAAAAAAATTTGTCTTTATTTGCATTTAGCTGTTTAAGTTCTTCGGTATAATTATTTAGTTTTTGTTCAATTTCCTTTTTTGCAGTTATATCCCTCGATATTCCGAACGTACCAATCGTTTCATTGTTTTCGTTGTGCAGCGGAATTTTTGTTGTGGATACCCATGTTACCGAACCATCAGTCCATGTTTCTTTTTCTTCGGCGCCGATAATCGATTTATTTTTATTCATCATCTCCATTTCATCGTGCAAAGCCTTCTCAGCATGGTCTGCCGTAAAAAAATCGAAATCGCTTTTGCCGATAAGCTGCGATGAATTTTCAACGCCCATTTTTTTTGCAGTTGCATCGTTAACTGCCATAAACCTGCTCTTTTCATCCTTAAAGTAGATTGAGTCAGGTAATTGTTTCATCAAAGTTGTAAATAGAAACTGCTCGCGTGCAAGCTGCTGCTGAATTTGTTTTTTTTCGGTGATGTCTTCAATCATTCCAACGGCATATTCGGGGTTTCCATCTTTCCCTTTTATCAGCGAGACGGTAATGTTAGCCCAGCACATTGTCCCGTTTTTTTTTGTATATCTTTTTTCTTTTTGATAATTGCTTATCTCTCCAAGCAAAAGCTGTTTGTACAATTCAACATCATTCTCCGCATCAACCGGATGAGCAAGCTTTACAAAATTAAGTTTTTTCATTTCCGCGCCGGAGTAACCGAGCATGCTGCAAACAGAATTGTTTACTTCAAGAATATTTCCTTTTAAATCTGTTAATGCAATTCCAACCGCACTGCTGTTAAAAATTGTTTGAAACTTTACAAAGCTTTCGCGTAATGCTTCTTCAGCAATTTTTTTCTTAGTTACATCAAATGCGTTGCCTATAAGAGCCGGCTTACCTTCATATTCAAGAAATCCAGCCGTGTAGTGCATCCATTTTATTTCATTGTCTTTTGTGATTATTCTGAATTCGTAACTTGATGGAATGTCATCTTTTTTCTGACGGGCTAACCCCCGTTCTTTAACCAGCGCCCTATCATCCGGATGTACAATATCCCAGAAATGTTTTTTTTGAAGTTCATCTAAAGTATAGCCAAAGATTTTTTGCCCCGATTTATTGATGTACTTAAATCGTGTTTCGTGTAAAATAAAGATTGCGGATTCAGAAGTGTCTGTTAGAGTTTTAAACTTTTCGCGGCTTTCCTTTATCTCATTTTCGTATTTTAACTGCAACGTAGCATCACTGATCAATAAAAGATCGCCGATAATATTTCCTTTTTCGTTTTTAAGAATCCGTCCGTGTATTCTGCCAATTATGATCTCACCGGAAACAGTAATAAATTCTAGATCGTAAGGAGCGATTTGTTTTCCACGAATTCGATCGGTAAGTTTTTTTAGAGCTATCGCTTTACTTTTTACTGAGAGAAAAGAAAGGGTGAGAATATTTTTATCTAATATTTCGTGGGGCGGGTAACCGAGCCAATCTAAAACTCGCTGGTTTATTTTCTTAATATTGCCTTTGATGTCAAGAAATACAACGGCTTCGGGCAAGTTATCAAAAACAAGAAATGACTGTTTATGCTGCTGATTGAGATTAGAAACTTGTTGCTTAAGAAACTCATTTTCTAAAGTAAGCTTTTTTATTTGTTCTTTAAAATCAGCCAAATTAGCTGCAATATCATTGTCATGTGCACTCATAATTACTTATAGTTTGCTTACATGTTTAAAAATATTTTTTATACAGTTA
>JAIOIM010000458.1 GCA_019912505.1 Ignavibacteriaceae bacterium | reverse complement strand
ACGCAGACTTGGCTGAATGCGCCGACTGCCATATTCAGGTTGCACAAAGCGCATCGCTGTTAGACAAATTGTTGCCCGACCACGAAAGCTGCAAAACATGCCATGATGTTGAAGACGAGAGCACTTGCACTACCTGCCATTATGAAGATAAATTTGAAGCCCTGATACAGACGAAATCTGAATTGATATTCAACCATAGTTTTCATATTAACGATAAAGGTTTGGAGTGCAAAGTTTGCCACGAGGGTTTATCTACCGTTGATTACAGCAGCGAACTTTCAAACCCTAACCCGGCAATGGTAAAATGTTATTCATGCCATAACAACGAACCCGGATCTCCCGCAGCTAACGAATGCGAATCATGCCATATATCAACAGCTAATTTAAATCCGCAGAGTCACAAAAGCGCGATGTTTATCGATAAGCATAAATTTGCCGCACGCGAACTTGGTGCCGACTGTATGATGTGTCACGATAATAACTCGTGCGAAGATTGCCACGTAGCTTCCGGAATAACAGCAACCAACAGTTCAAAAGATTTTTATCAGCCCTACACCCCCGGTAATTTTATTGACGGAATAAAACAGCAGAGAATTACAAGAATACATGACCTCAACTATCGTTTTACACACGGTATTGATGCAAAGGGTAAAACTACAGAATGCAGCGGATGCCACGAAGTTGAAACTTTCTGTTCAACTTGCCATGCATCGGTCGATCATGATTTTGCGTTAAGCGGAGTAATGCCCGTAAGCCATTTGAAAAATAATTTCTTCACCATTGGTGTTGGAAGCGGCGGCGGAGAGCATGCAATATTAGCGCGCCGTGATATCGAATCGTGCGTTGCGTGTCATGATGTACAGGGCGCTGATCCTACGTGTATAACCTGCCATCTTGATTCCGATGGGATAAAAGGAACAAACCCTAAAACTCATCCAACTAATTTTAGAAGTGATGAGCACGGCGATTGGCATAACGACCAAGGCTCTGTTTGTTATAACTGTCATTCATCAGCAGGTCCTCAATCAATTTCCGGTGTAGGGTTCTGCGGATATTGTCATGGAGCTAAATAATTGTAAACCTATGGATATAAAAATGAAACATTATCTCTTAACATTTTTAGCTGCACTTTTTTTAATCTTTGCCTCGGGCTGTTCCGATCTTCAAACCGATATAAATCAGCCTGACTCAATTTCGATACACAAAGATGGAATTACAAATCCTCATTCACCGAATTTTCATGGTGATTTAATAAAAGGAAATAATTGGAATATGGAGCAGTGCCAGTCTTGTCACGGTCCTAAATTTTCCGGTCTAACTGCGCCAAGTTGTTTAACTTGCCATACCACACCCGGCGGACCTGAAGCTTGTAACACATGCCATGGTAGTTTTACCGATCCGGTACGAATCGCTCCGCCACGCTCAATAAATGACAGCGTTTTAACTACGTACAGGGGTGTGGGAGCCCATAGCAGACATTTGTATGATAATATGCTGGGTAAACCGGTGCTCTGTTCAACATGTCATACAGTGCCGCAAACGGTTAATGCTGCTGGACATTTGGATACTGATTTACCAGCCGAAGTAATGCTTAAAGACTTAGCTGTAGCTCACGGTGCAGTTACCGGTGCTTATGATGCTGCTAACGGAACATGCTCTAATACTTATTGCCACGGTAACTTCACTTATTATAAAGAATCTGCCTCAGCCGAAAATCAGTTTGTTTATACCGCCGATAAGATGTCGGGATTAAATAAAACTGTTGATTGGACAAAAGTTGACGGAAGTCAGGTTGAGTGCGGTTCGTGTCATGGCTTGCCGCCTGTTGGGCACCTTCAGGTTCCTCTAACAGCCTGCGCAAGCTGTCATGAAACAGTAATAGATTTTACGGGTAAAATAATCGATAAGACAAAACATATAAACGGAATTATAAACGTAAGACAAGATTAAAAAGTTCTTTAGTTGTCCTTATAATGGCTTACTGTCGTAAAAGACGGTAAGCCTTTTTTTTAGCTCCTAATTTAAAACACTTCCTGGCGAAGATTAATTTGTAACTTTTCTCCGTAACTCAATATTGCCTTTATCAACTCATCGGGTCCGTCGCGGACTACATCGCAAGCGGGCAAACCAAACTTTTCTTTTATTCGGATTCTCTCGGCTTCAGCTGCTTCCTTGCTTACTTTACGGCTATTGATAGCAATACCTATTACTTTTGAAGGAAACATAATATTTGCCATCTGCTCATAAATATTTATTACTTCCTCAAGCGGTGGTATTTTTATCCCATCTAAACCATGAATATTTTCACGCCCAACTTCATAACACATAATCATACCCTGCGGAATGCAGCCATGCAGCAGCCCAAGCGTAACCGATGAGTAACGCGGGTGAACTAAACTTCCCTGCCCTTCAATTAATAATATTTTGTGGTGTTGATTTTTAAGTACGAGCTGCTCTGCGGCACCGTTTATATAATCCCCTACCACAGCGTCAATCGGGCAGCCGTCCCCTTCAATCATAATTCCGGTTTGCCCGGTTGCCACAAACTTTACGTCTATCCCTATGCGTTTCATACCCAGCGCAATTTCCAGGCTTGATACCATTTTACCAAGGCTCGAATCATTTCCCACAGTATGAATACGAAGACAATCCTCACGAATTCCTATTCGATTTGCAACTTCTTGTTCATCGTTTTTGCGGGTATCAAATATCTTAACCCCGTTTTCTTTTGCAAGTTTTGCTAATTCTATATCATCGGATAAAAATGTGTGTAGACCACTCAATATGTTCATTCCACGTTTTATAGCTTCAACAATAATTTCCCTATAGTTTGGGGGAAGCAGCCCGCCCGGAGGCGCAACGCCGATTGCTAAAGTATTTGCCCCTTCAGCTTCATTGAAGGATGAGACTACCGGAACATCACCGGCGCCGAATAATTCGCCGCTTCGTTTACCTGCATTGTGCCTATCCAATACTGCAAGCACTTCTTCCGGTTTGTAGTAAAGTAAATTCCTTGCCGTTTTACCAGCATGCGGATTCGAAAAACCCTCAGTCAACAACAATATTTTTCGCATCATGTTATGTTAAATAATTATATCTCTGTTTCGGAGGCAATTTCGCCAAGGTCGGAAACTTGTTCTCCCGCAATGGATTTATTTTGCTTTAAATAATAACCGCGCAGTTTTTGAGCAAGTGCGGTATGTATTTTTTTCTTCTTTGTTAAACTTTTACTCATCAACATTTGATGAAGCCGCTCGGCTTGCAATGAAAATATTTCAATTTTCGATTGTATGATTTGCGGGAATATATTTCCGTCAGTTTCAATAGCAAGGAACGGCAAATTTTCAAATTCTATATCATACTTCTTTTTAAAATCAGCAGCTTCAAGTTTGCCGTCCATATTCATTTCAACATTTAGAATTGCTTCGGCAACGCGTGAAGGCATACAACCAAAAGGTCCAAGAGAAATAACACCGGAGGCGTGATCAAGAATTTCATACAATGCAGAACCAACCGTTAGTATTGCCTCTCCTGCCAAATCAGTGCGTATAAGATGCTCGGCGTGGTCTATCATCTCATCAACCTCAATTAGCTCATAGGCAGCTAGCCCGGATTTAACGAGCCGTTGTTTTATATTTTTCTCAATACTGCGCTGAGCCATATCTCTAAGATGCCATGCAAGCCTTTCCGCAGCTTTAAGCTTTCCCTCAAACTGTTTTTTAACTATATAGTTTGAGTAATAAACATACTCGCCGATGGGTGCCACGGAAACAATTATATTTCGTTCGGCAAGGCGCTCGATTAAATCTTTACGCGAAAATTCATCGTGCCTTACAAATATTTCGCCAACCAAAGCAACCTTTGGCGCTGCTTCAAACGAACAGACAGTCGGAATGTTTTTAAGTACTGCTGCGCTAAGTTCCAACTGCTTGTAGAGCAGTTCCAGGCTTTCTTTTTCAATTATTTTAATAATAGCCTGCCACTCTTTATGTAATATTTCTAAAGCAGATTTCTTGTCAACCGCAATTGCCCGCAATGCAAGCGATATATTTTGAATTACATCAGAACAGGTTATTGCAGCCCATCCGCGTTTAACAAACTCATCACCCATCCCGCTGTATGAGTCATCATCGGTAAGCGTGTATATACCTACATTGTGTAGCTCTTTTTTATTTATCATGTTTTCTAGAAACACCGAGTATTGACCAAGTCGGCAGGGACCGGTACTCGTTGCCAAAAATAAAATTGTCCGCTCTTCGGGGTCATCCCTCTGTTTGCAATATTCGATAAGCGAACCTGCGTTAAGAATTAAAGGAAGACATTCTTTACAAGTCGAATTGCCCCTTCCCTCTTTTATAGTGTCGAAGTTGTACATATTAATCGGGTAAGCATTTATTCCTATATACCTAAAAGCTGCGGCAAATGCATCGGCAGCAAAGTTGCCCATATTCGGTATCAACATTTTAATTCGCTTATCACGCAGATCCATTTGAATACCGTCTGAATCAATTATTTTTTCACCGACAAATTTTAGCGGGACGAAGTGTTTTACAGGAGTAGAAACTTGACCATTTTTTAACAGCTCGCGGTAACTCCGTATAATGTCAATTGCGGCTTCAACGCGAGTATTTATTCCCGCATCGGCTGAGTGACTGTCGAGTTCGAGAGTTAATGATGGTTTGTGCCCCATTATCTCTCTAAAAAAATTTATTATAAAGCTGTCAGGTCCGCAGCTAAAGTTTGTTATAAAAGCCCCGAATAATTGCTCATGCTGTTTTACAAAACGCGCGTTACGCAATATCTGTCTGCCCGTGCCCCAATACATATGCTTGCTACTTTCATACTCTTCGGCTGACAAAAAATCGTGCGGTATGATAAGCACATCGCGCGAAGCAAATTTTTGCGGGATGCCAAGGTTTGCTTCACCTGCAAAGGCGTTGTAGCTTCTACCGAAAAGCACCATCGCAAATTTATTCGGATCACTCTCTACTTCTTCAATGGCGGCTTTACCTACAGCTTTGAATTCAGCCAACATATCATTTAATTCAGAAACCGCATAATCAAACGAGGCAGATGCTTCGGCTTTACTACAGCCAAGGTTAAGTGCAAGCTGAATAAAGACATCTTTCCCCGCTTCATAACCTTCGGCAAAATTAAATATAGGGGAGAGTAATTCAATTCCTTCAAGTTCTTTTTTGAAAGTCGATTTTAAATAATAATTTTCGGCTTGCAGAAAAACGCAAGTGCGGTCGTAAAACTCAGAAGACGGATTATACATTTCTATTATGTGCGGCAAAAATATATAATCGGGATGTTTGTTCAGCATACTTTGCATAAAGCCATGCGCAAGTTCCACCGGATAACAAAAAGCAGATTGCCTTTTTTCTACACCTTCTTCAATTACCTCATCACCCAGTTCAACTTTAAAACCAAGTTGTGTAAAAAAGTTATAGTACAACGGATAAATTGTATTAACTAAAAATGATTTCGGGATGCCTATAACTTTTGCATTTTTATCCAGCTCGACTGGATGAATGTATTTTTCGAAAACAAGTTCCTGCCTAAGATTAACAAGGTTATTTTCTTTTACATTTTGCACTCGTTCAATTTGAAGATTGTAATACTTGTTACATGCGCCGCCAAATGGATATTTTTTACCATTTACACTTATTAAAGATACGCTGCATTTACGGTCGCATTTTTCAGCACCGCCGGCACAGACAAATGATTTTTCATACTTAACAGTTCGGTTAATCAAATCATCAAGTACAAATTCTTTTTGTTCCATCAAACCAAGTTCAAGTTTCTTTTTTATTTCAAGGGCAACACCGAATGCACCCATTAACCCTGGTTCGGGGGGAACAATAATTTCTTTACCGGTTAATGCCGCCATTGCGATAGGCACAGCTTTATTGTAGCAAACTCCGCCCTGCATAAATACTTTTTTGCCAACCGGACGATTTCCTTTCACACGGTTTGTGTAATTCAAACAAATAGAATAGACAAGACCCGCAACAATGTCTTCCCCGGATAAACCTTCGTGAAGCGCGTTTTTTATATCACTGCTTATAAACGCCGCACACTGATCGTTAAAGTTTGGCGGTCTGCTTGCTTTTAGTGCAATTTCTCCGATTTCTTTGTAATCCATATTCAAAGACTCTTTTGCAGCTTCCTCCAGAAATGAACCCGTACCGGCAGAACATGCCTCGTTCATCGCATAATCGGAAGGAATACCTGCCGTGATGTAAGTGTATTTTGCATCCTGTCCGCCTATCTCAAAAATCGTATCCACTTCCGGATCGAAATATACGGTTGCATTAGCATGTGCAATTATTTCGTTAATAACTCCTTTTGTCTGTGCGTGTAATCCTGAGATATGCCTTCCCGAACCTGTAACTCCGAGTCCAACAATTTGTACCGGTACATCAACTTTATTTTTTATACTTTTATAACATTGAACAGAGGCTACAATAGGATCGCCGTTTGTGCGTAAATACTCTGAGGCAAGAACAGAATTATCATCTTTACGCATTAACACACCCTTGGTTGTTGTCGAACCGACATCAAGACCAAGTATGCACACATCACCGGCTTCTGCTTTGCCGGATACAAAAGATTTAAATTGTACTTTGTCCAAATGAAGTTTCAAATCATCATGAAAAGTAAAAGCGGATTCTTCTTCTTTATATAATTTTGCAAGGTCTACTTTTTGAGTGTCATTTTCGAGAGCAAATAAAGCTGCCCCAAGGGCTTCAAAATACTTTGCAGTTTCAGGTATTATTAATGTTTCTATATGATCTTCGAGGTGTTT
>JAIOIM010000457.1 GCA_019912505.1 Ignavibacteriaceae bacterium | reverse complement strand
ATCTTATGTGTTCTTTCAATTAATGAATTTCCAGCTTCCATTGCTACAATATCTAAAGCAATAGAAAGATAAATTTGAGTTCTTAGTTCGGCTGTAGAACCTTTAGCGATAAATAAAAATTGCATGAACTCTTTATTAGTCTGACGATCATAGCCTTCTGCAATGTTTGATGGGATTGAAACAGCCGCTCTTTGCATTTGATCTCTTAATCCAAAATCCTTGCATTCTTTTAAAATCTTATAAATATTAACAGCCAATTGCATCGATTCTTTCCAAACATTTAAATCTTCAAATTTTTTAACACTATTTTCCATTTAAATTTTTCCGTTGTTTTTATTTAAGAATAAGTTTACTCAATTTTTCTTTCCTGTCTATTCCTTTCCTGCGTTTTCCGTTCTGCTTTTCTCCGTTTATGTGAGTTTTCCTCTCAACGCATCTGTTGGTTTTAATCTTGAAATTCTTCTTGTAGGAAGATAGCTGACAATAGTTGTAACAGTAAAGACGAGCAAAATGGTACCGATAATTAATCCCGCCGTAAATACCGGATAAATTCTATCTCCCATTGCAAAACCAAAGCTGTCTGTTGATGCCGGTAAACCATAGCCGACTGAAGCCACATAGCCAATAAGAGGAGCACCATAAACAATAGCCGCAAGTGCTGCGAGTACAGCGTGCATCGCTCCCTCCAACGTAAAAAGCTGAATTAGTTTATTTCGTGTCATTCCCATCGCCATTAATGTTCCCATTTCTTTTCTTCTTCGGAAGATTGAAAGGATTTGAGTATCAAAAATTGCAAGCATTGCAAGTAGAAGAAGAACTATATAAAAAATACTTCCGCCAACGGACTTGGTTGTGGAAAGCGCGTGAATATCCTTTAACAGATAATCGAGATCTTTATAATTCCAGCCGGAAATATTTTTATTGAATTTTGAATTTTTCTTAAGCACAATCATAGTGGCTTCATCCGGCATTGCAGTCATTTCACGCATCCGATCAATAGGAATCCATAGTTGCCCATTATCTATTTCAGAAACTTCGGTTGTCATTATTTCAACTATCTTTAATTCATCTGCATCGAAAGTTCCGTTTGCATCTCGCCACCTTACAGTAACATAATCGCCAATATTTAACCCCGTGCTTTTTGCCATTCTGGAACCGATAAGTGCGGGAATAAATCCATCATCACTTTTTAAAGATGATGTGGGAATTGTTAAAACTTTTTGATCGCTTTTTATTCCTTTCAGCAACGCATTCTGAATTCTGCCATTTGGATAAATAGATGCCTGCCTAATTAATATTGGCACCGCCTTATTCTTTTCAATTAATATCTGAAGATTGGAAGGAACTTTTCCGTGCGCATCATCTAAACTAAGAGCATCAAAAGGATCATATTCTTTCTGCCAGTATTGCCCACCGCCATACTGCGCCTTAATTGTTGATGTTTCCATTTGATCATTCATTCCGGTAAAAAGACCTTGCAGAAATATTATTGCCACGTAAGAAAATGAAAGCGCAATAACATTTAACCAAGTTCGCAAGCCAGCACCGTATAAATTTTTAATAGCTAATTTTGGAATTAACATCTTTCACCTCCGGTGAACAGGGTACAGCAGAACGGAGGAAAGGAGAGTGGGGAAAAGCAGAATGCAGGAAAGGAGAGTGGAGGATAGGAGTCCAAAATTTTATTTTGCCTTAACATTGTTTCGAACTGTTTCCTTGTTGCAGTTAAACAATATTTTATTTTAAAAATAATTTTCATTCTGTTTTATCCTTTAAAAATTTATTAACTATTTGTAAACACTAATTGCAAATTGCCTTGTTTACTGAATTTTTAAGCCCTTAAAATTTACTTTAATTTTTTCAATCTCTCTTACTGTTTTTCCGTTTTCCCTTCCTGCCTATTGCTTTCCTGCATTCTGTTTTTCTCTATCCCGCGTCATCCATTCATCCGACTTCACCGCACCGTCATCTAAAGAAATTTTTCTTCTTAAATACTTCATAACTTTTTCATCGTGTGTTGCAAAAATAAATGTCGTTTGAAGTTCTTCATTCAATTGTACCATAGTCTCCATTATATTGTGTGAATTTTTAGCATCAAGATTTGCTGTAGGTTCATCAGCTAAAACAAGCTCCGGTTTTTTAACTATGGCTCTTGCAATTGCAACGCGTTGGCTTTGTCCGCCTGAAAGCTGCGCGGGTCTGGAATCTTTTCGATCTGAAAGACCCACCCATTCAAGAGCCTGCATCACCATTTTTTTTCGATCCGATGGGTTTATATTTTGTAGTAAAAGCGGGAATTCGACATTCTCATAAACTGTATAAACCGGCAGTAAATTAAATGTTTGAAAGATAAACCCGATATGTTCGTTTCTCAGCTTTGCAGCTTCTTTATGAGCGAGTGTTTCTATCTTCGCACCCAACACCTCAGCACTTCCTTCCGTAGGTGAATCAAGTGAACCAATTATATTAAGCAAAGTAGTTTTTCCTGAACCGCTTGGACCTACAAGTCCAGCGAACTCTCCCTTCTTGAAATTCAGATTTACATCATTTAATGCAATAAGGGTAGTTGGACCCATAGGATATTTTTTATACAAATGTTCTGTTTTAATTAAATAAGAATTATTCATTTCAGCCTTCTGATTTTTTAATTTTAAAAATTATTTTCTAATATATTAAATAATAGTCTTCCTAATTCTTAGGTCATTGCGATGGCGATTAGCCGAAGCAATCCCTAATTTAGAAAATGAGCTTGCCTCGTCGATGACTCCTCGCAATGACGAAACTTTTTTGCGTCTCCGTTCTGCTTTTCTGCCTTCCTGCGTTCTCCATCCTGCGGTTAATGATTAAACACCACCATAATTTGAAAGCCATCTCCAGCAAGTGCATTGTTTCCCGATTGGGTCTGATTCAGCGATGCAGTTTTGGGATTAAAAAATCCGAGCAGATAAATGATCCAGTTGTCGTAAGTACGCTGCCAAGTGAGTGTAAAATAATTATCTTCGTTTGTCCAATCACGGTAATAAAAAGCCGAAACATTATCGAAAAGACCAACGGGATAATCAACAGAGAATCCGACAAAGTTTACTACTTCTCCATTGCCTAAAAATTTATCCGAATTTTCTGTATTAAAAAATTCTGATAAAACGTGTAGTCCATTGCCAACATTAAAAGTATAATCAGCGCCTGTAGTAAGCATTCTTTGATACTTCAACGAAGAAATATCAATCTCTCTTTGGATAACTGCACCTTCAAACCAAAGACCAATTTCAACATCCCACTTGCCGTCAAAGGCGTAACGGTTTTCATTTACATATCTTTCATTTGATAATACAGCAAGTGAGGGAGTCTTAGAAAGATCAGCTTTGCGATGATGATAAGTTAATCCGGCTTCACCGGTAAACAAAGGTGTTTGAAATCTTCCGCCAAACTCGATGCCATTATCTTCCGTCGGAATAATTTCCCAGCCTTTAATATCGCTGTTATCATAAAGTCCCCATAGCCAGATGTTTGTGTTGTCCTCAAAATAATATCGCGTCAATATTCCATAAACTCCTTCGGTAAGTGCAAGCGGGTCACGCGGATCAATAGTATCAAACCATTTTAGCGGTCGAAATAAAGTTGCGGAACCAAAATTTATTTTTTGCAGCCCGGCACGTACTTCAAACTGGTTAGTAGAAAGCCGCAGCCAACCTCTGTAAGCCTTAAGTTTGGCAGTTTCATTTTCAGTTTTCCAATCATGAATGTCGGTCGCGAGATAAGTATTAATTGAAAGTTCTGCATCAAGAAAAAGACTGTTAGAGAGTGGCGCTTCAATAAATAAATCTGGGATGTATCTTAATCCAGCCTGTGATATAAATGATTTTTCAGGCACTACTGTTAACCAGGCAGAAGCCTGTCCCTGCAGAGTAAAGTTGAAATCATTTTCTTGTGAAAATATCGTGCTGCAAAAAAGCAACCAAAGAACAACGCTATATTTGATAAAGTTTATATTCACGATGACATCGCACCTTAAATTAATTTAAATTATCTGTTCCAACGGCAGCAAATACATCCTGATCTCATCACTCTTTTTTGTAATGCTATCATTGAATTCTTTAATGAGGGAAATTAGTTTTTCAAATTTTTCTTCCCTAGCAGTAGGAATCAATTTTATTTTATCTAAACCGGGATAAGCACGCGTTCCGAAATGCCCCTCCTGCCCGCGGAATTTTCCCGCCACATTTTCCCATTCAAAGTATGATTGTATATCACAATCGTTTAATAATTTTGTTACTCTATCTTCAAGTACATCGAGATAAATTAAATATGCTATTTTCATTTGCTCGCCTCCGTAACTGGAATATCTGTTAATTGAGATTTTTTGCTGTTGCCGAAAATCTTCTGTTTTAGTTTTGCTAAGCTTAAGTCATCAAGTATTGTGTAAACTACCGGAACAATGTACAGCGTAAGTATTGTTGATGTAATAAGCCCACCGATTACTGCCTGCCCCATTGGAGAACGAAATTCGGAACCTTCACCCGACGCCATCGCAACAGGCAGCATCCCGAATATCATTGCAAAGGTTGTCATTAAAATTGGGCGCAGTCTTGTTTGTCCTGCTTGCAAAGCAGCTTCGTGTCTTTCTTTACCGCGTTCTCTTAATACATTTATATAATCCACCAACAGAATTCCATTCTTTGTTACTAACCCCATCAGCATTATAATTCCTATCATTGACATAATAGAAAGTGAGCCGCCGAAAATAATTAAAGCTAATATGGCACCTATTATCGCCATAGGTAAGGAAAGCATAATTGAGAATGGATGAATGAAACTCTCAAACTGTGATGCAAGCACAATATATACGAATATAATTGCCAAAGCGAGGGAAAGTAAAATATTTAAGAATGATTCGGCTTGCATTTCACCGCTTCCCGCAACCTTTACACTGTAACCGGGATCAATGTTTATTTTATCTATTTTTTGCTGTGCATCCCCTATAACCTCTCCCAATACACGCCCTGAAAGGTTAGCGCCAATTCTAATTTCTCTTTGCCTGTCATATCTATTTATTTCAGAAGGACCCACACCTTTATTTATAAACGCAACTGTGCTAAGCGGAATTAATATTACTTTCTGATCACTGGTTTTGTTAGTGCTTTTAATAGTTAGGTTTGATATTTCCTCTATAGAGTTTCTATCGTTTTCTTTAACTTTTACACGTACATCATATTGCTCGCCCCCTTCCTGATATTTTGTTGCATCCACACCATCAACCATTGAGCGGATTGCCATTGCAATTGAACTTGGGCTTACACCAAGCGAGGCAGCTTTATGTCTGTCAATAATAATTCGCATTTCCGGTTTCGATGTTTCAAGTGAAGATTCAACATCTACTGCACCCGACGTTGTTTCTACTATTAACTGTACTTGGTCTGCAATGTTTTCTAATTTATTAAGGTCTTCACCTCTTACGCTAAAAATTAAGGGCTTTTCACCGCCGCCGGGCCCGCCTGGCATACCAAAGCTAATATTAGCTCCAGCTATGTTGGTTTGTTTTCTTAATTCATTTATAATATCATCAACAGTATAATCACGTTCTTTTTTACTGACTAACTTTACTAATATGCTGCCTTTATTAACCGGATTATTTCCTGAACCAATTGTGGTTAAAACGTTTACTACTCCCGGTTTCTTTTCAACAATCTTTTCAAGCTTTTTAGCTATCTCATCTGTTTGATCAAGTGAACTTCCAGGTGCCGCATGTATGGTAATTGAAAATTCACCCTGATCTTGAGAAGGAAAAAATTCTGTTCCTAAAAATCTCATTAAGTAAAAACTGAAAAGAAATATTGCTATCGCTCCAAACACAATTGTTTTACGATGATAAAGCGCCCAGTCAAGAGATTTTCTATATTTGCCGCTCAGCCATTCAAAAAAGTGGTTAAAATAGTAGAGTGCTTTTTCAAGAATGTTTCCATCTTTTTTCAATTCCTCATCTTCCTTCTTCAGCCATTTGGAAGAGAGCATAGGCGTTAAAGTGAAAGCTATAAATAATGAAACGAGTACGGCAACTGTAACTGTTATTCCGAATTCAAAAAAGAATCTTCCTACTAATCCCGGCATAAATGCCACCGGTACAAATACTGCTACAAGCGTTAATGTTACGGCTAATACCGCAAGTCCGATTTCTTCAGTAGCTGCTTTAGCTGCCTCAATTGGTGTAGCACCCTCTGACATATGGCGATAAATATTTTCTATTACAACTATTGCATCATCAATCAACAATCCAACCGCAAGCGATAAAGCAAGAAGCGACATTATATTTAACGTAAAACCGAGAGCATACATTAAAATAAAACTGCCAAGTATTGAGGTTGGTAAAGCGAATGCGCTGATTATTGTCGGGCGCGTGTTTGCAAGGAAAAAATAAATAACGATTACTGCAAGCAGCGCACCATAAATTAAATCAAACAAAACATCATTTATTGAATGCTCAATAAATACACTATTATCTTTTGCTATTGTAATTTTGTATTCAGATGGAATTTCTTTTTGAAGTTTTGCAAATTCTTTCTTTAGTGCGGTTGCTACCTGTACGGTATTGCTGCCTGATTGCTTTTTAATTTCTAAGCCCACGGCAAGTACCCCGTTTAATCTAGTAATACTTGTTTTTTCTTCGGTACTGTCTTTAATAGTCGCAATATTAGAAAGATAAATGCTTTCACCGTTTGGTGAAGAAACTATAATATTATTAAACTGTTTAACATCAGTTAATTTCCCCATCGTTCTTAATATGAACTGCTGTTTCCTATTTTTAACATTTCCACCGGGTACTTCAATATTTGAAGCGACAAGGCTGTTTACTATATCATTAATAGATAAATTATATGCCTTCAATTTTTCTGCGTCAACTTCAACTAAAATTTTTCTTTCCGCTCCACCCACTACCTCGGCAGAGCCCACACCAGACACATTTTCCAACCGCTTTTTTATAACATCTTTTGTGTAGGTAGTTATTTCTTTTTCCGTTCTATCAGCCGAAATTGATAAGGTTAATATTGGTGCGCTTGCCGGATCAAGCCTCTGTATTATGGGATCTTTCACATCATCCGGCAAATCGGATCGTACTGCTGCAGTTTTTTCGCGCACTTCCTGCGATGCAATTTCACCGTTTACTTCAAGCTTAAATTGTATTGTAACAATGGAAACACCTTCCATCGAGGTAGATGAGATGTGCTCAACCCCTGCAATAGGATTTACGGCATCTTCAATTATTTTTGTAACATCTGATTCAATTTGTTCCGGACCGGCACCAGGCAACACCGTAGTTATTGTTACGTAAGGTATATCAATATCGGGGTACTGGTCAACATTTAACTGCATAAAAGAAAACAAACCAAGTACAACAATTGCCATCACAATCATTGTTGTAAAAACCGGTCGTTTTATGGAAACATTTGCTAATTTCATTTATTCAAATCCTAATTTTTATTATTTACGCTTTACTTATTTTACAATTGAAATTTTAGTACTGTCTTTAAGGTTGTTCATTCCTAGTATTGCAATTGTATCCCCTTCATTCAGTCCGCTCAAAATTTCAGTATAGTTCTCATCATTTAATCCAGTTTTTACTTCTGTTTCGAATGACCTGTTATCACTTATTCTGAATACCACATTTCGTTGGTTTGATGTAATTATCGCTTCGGTTGGAACAACAATCACATCCTTCTTTGAATCCAGTGTAACATCTGCATTAACGAACATACCCGGTTTATAAAACAAATCTTTAGTATTGTTGAAACTTGCTTTAACCTGAAATGAACGTGCATCCGATGAGGCAGAACGGGAAATTTCAACAATTCTTCCTGTTACCGCCTTTGCAATTTCTCTTTCCGAATAAATTGTAATTTTATCTCCCATTTTCAGCATTTGCATCTCCGTCTCACTCACGAATAATTTTATTATCATAGACTTAATGTTTGCCACAACCGCCAGTTTATTCCCAGGTGTAACCCAATCTCCAACATTATATTTAATATCTGTAATAATTCCGCTTATTGGGGATGACAATTCAACTGTACTTGCAGCCGCTTCAAAATTTGCCTTTGATATTTCATAACTTGCCTTAGCTTGATCAAGCTGCTGCTGTGAAATAGCACCTCCTTTATATAAAGCGTCCATTCTTTCAAAATCTTTTTTTGCATTTATATAATTTACCTGCGTCTGCAAATAGCTTGATGAAGGGCCTGTTTTATCCAACTGAATTATAACTTTACCGTTTTTTACAGATTCATTTACTTTTAAATTTATCTTTGTAATTCTCTCTGAGATTTTTGCCACAATATCAGATTGTTCAACACCTTCAAGTGTTCCCGAAAAAGTTTTTTCCTGCGAAATGGTTTCACGCTTAACCTTGACAACATTTATTGGTATAACTTTCACTTCTTCTTTCTTAGAATTTTCTCCGGTTGTTTTTCCGCAGCCGATTTGCAAAAGCAAAAAGAGTGATAACAAAACGATTCCCGAAATTCTAATTAAGTTTCTTTGCTTGTTCATTTAAATATTTCTCCTAATAGTTTTTTTTTTATTCATTTGTATCTGTTACACTTAATATTCTTTCCCATTCAGTTTCAGCAATTAGAAAGTCATAGACAGCTCTTTCATAATTAATTCTTGTTTGGGTTAACGAATTTTGGGTATCTAATATCTCTAACTGAGTTCCAACTCCGTTGCTATAGCGGTTTTGTGCAATGCTTAAAGCTTTCTCTGCTTGATTTACACTTTGCTTCTGTGCGTTGATTCTTTCGAGTGCTTCATTCATTTTTAATTTTGATTGAAGAAGACTAATCTTTAATCCTTCTTCCGCTTGAATTTTTTGCACATCCAATCGCTTAGCATCAATCTCTGCTTGTTCAATCTTTGCTTTTCTCTCAAATCCATCAAAGATATTATATGATAATGTTAAACCAACGGTTATAGTATTTGCCCAGTTGTAATCCTTAAATTTGAATGTGTTGTCTTCAGCCTGCCAGTTATAATTGCCAAATGCTTTTAACGTTGGAAGGTATGCTGCTTTTTCAATATCGATATTTTCATCAAGAATTTCTTTTTGAACCGCCAGACTTTGCAGCATAGGATTTCTTTCACTCAAAATATTATCCGACTTCAACAATAGAGCATCAGATATTTTGTCAACTTCAAAATTACCTTCCACAAGAATCGGAGTAGCGAGATCTATCGCTAATAAATTCTTTAAATTATTTTTAGATAATTCATAATTATTTTTTGCTTCAATTAAAGCAGGCTCTACATTTGCAAGCTGAACCTGCGATCTTAATAAATCATATTCTGAAGAGACGCCCTGTTGATACAACAAAGTTGTATTTTTATAATTGGCTTTGGCTACTTCATAACTTTGTTCATTCACATCTACAAGTTTTCTAGAAAGTAGCACACCGTAAAAAGCATTTTTAACATCGGCTCTTACATAATCTTCAGTTGATTCGCTGTTTAATTCAGAATATTGGTTATATTTTTTTGCAATGGTTATAGCCGTGCCAAGCCTTGGATCATATATTGTTTGCGAAAGCGATGCCCCAATGTTGTAACTGTTATCAGCGCCAAGCGACAATGTTTGTGTTGTTGGACCCGGATTGAAAGGCGTATTTGGAGGTAAAAACAAAACCTGCGGCTTTAGGTTGCGTGTATATTGCCCGTTAAATTTAATATCAGGATATGCCCCAGCATAAGCTTCTGTAATCTGTGCATCTGCTTCTAATTTATCGTACTGCGCTAATTGTATATCATAATTTTTATTCAATGCAATATCTATGGCTTTATCCAATGTTAAGACTATTGGCGTTTCATTGCTTTGTGCTTTAACATTCATAGGCAGTATCAGCAGTAACAAAATCAAACTTATCTTAATATTCATCGGTGTATTTATCATCATTTTCCTTAATTGTTGTCTGTTTATTATTTAGTTTTTCCTTAAGCCTTTTAATATCAGATTCAGTAAATCAGATTGACATCTGTCTAAGTCATTGTGGTCGATTTCTGTCAGTAATTCAAATTTACTCTTCTGGTATTCACGCTGCTCAATAGCAAGATTCATTTGTACTATATCTTTAGCTACTATTTCAGCATTATGTTTTACAAACTCATTGTTTTTTATTCCTTCATTCAGTAAATCTTTTAATAGCTGAATTTGTTTTTCTATAAAATGATTAAAAGAATTTTCTATAACACCAACGAGTTCCATTTTTGCGGAAACCGTCCCTTGATAAAGATTAGTTCTTTGGCGGGCTGCTTTTCGTCCATCTAAAACAGCGGCGAATATTTTTTTTGTTGCTGTTTTTTCTTTAGCAACTAATTTTTGCATCGTGTCAAAATATAATCCGGCTTCATATTCAATTATGGTTTCAAATAGCTCTTCTTTGCTTTTAAAGTAGTGATAAAGAGAATTTTTCTTTATCCCCACAACTTCTCCGATATCATCAAGAGTTGTTTTTGTGTAACCATATCTGGAGAAAATCTTTCTTGCTGCTTCTAAGATATTATCTCTTTTTTTGTCTTTTGATTTCATTTTATTTCCTCGAATTATCGAACAATTGAATAATTGGGTCGAAACT
The DNA here is from genome assembly GCA_019912505.1 of Ignavibacteriaceae bacterium. Taxonomy (GTDB): domain Bacteria; phylum Bacteroidota; class Ignavibacteria; order Ignavibacteriales; family Ignavibacteriaceae; genus CG2-30-36-16. The sequence continues at coordinate 7,028 of JAIOIM010000457.1, read as the reverse complement.
TAGATAATTCGAGAGCTAATGTCAAATACATAAAAGAAGTTTTAGGTTAGCGGTTGATTAGCGGGATGGCTGGTTTATTGTAGATGAATATTTTTTAATGCTTCGTATCGTTTAAAGTCTTTGATTTTGAAGTCGGCAGTTTATTCGGAAGTAAAGCCACACACCCGGAAGGTATAAAAAATTACGACAGCCCAGGGGTTAATATGCAGCATGCTCGATGATAATGTCGTTGCCGTTTCTCCTTCCAGTATTTACCGAATATTAAAAGAAGGCAATTTATTAAACCAGCGAAATAAGGCAAAGAAAAACTTAAAAGTGCCAACTTTAAACAGCCGATGGCACTTTAGTAATTTGAGGTAATCATGTTTTAATAATAGTACCTTTTCATTTGAAACATTACACAACTATACATTTTAAGAGCAATAACGTGCATGAAATAATCAGTTATCTTCCATCATCACTTAGTATTTATGAACAGTTTGTAATTGTTAATTAACTATCCTTTTTGGTAAAAATCTTTTCAAAAACAAGAAAAAACGTAATTTGATGTAAGTCTTTCCTTCAAAACAAAACTTAAACTCATTTTCTAAAATATTAAACGTGGCACTTAATATGCCTATAGTAGAGGGACAACTTAGTAAGGCAAACAAAGTGCATACAGAAATATTCAAAAACTATGAAACTAAAGATAAAAGTGCGCTGATACCGCTTCTGCAGGACATTCAGGGCATATATAATTATTTACCCGAAAATGCATTAAAAGACATTTCGGTTTTTGTTGATATGCCGCTTAGCCGTGTTTACGGTGTAGCGACTTTTTATAATCAATTCCGTTTATCCCCCCTCGGCGAAAATGTTATAAAGGTGTGCAGAGGTACTGCCTGCCACGTAAAAAATTCGGCAAATATACTTATTGCAATTGAAAACGAATTAAACATAGAAGCAGGGCAAACAACAAGAGATAAGAAATTTACTATCGAAGTTGTGAACTGTATAGGAGCCTGCAGTATTGCCCCCGTTATATTGGTCAATGATGATTATTACGGTAGGCTTGCTGTAAAGGACATCCCAAAAATCATAAAAACTTATTCAAAGAAAACGGTAAAAAAAGAAACCGGAAAAACACCGGAGGTTGGTGCAGCATGAAATCATATATGGAACATTGCTGCGCTGAATGCTGGCACAGCCCCGAAAACCCTTGCGATTTATTTATCAGATGCTGTACCGATGGTCCTCTCTGTCATCACAACGAAGCGTGCAAAGATAAATACAAACACTTTGGCGAGCAGTTAAGATACCGTGAACATAACGTTCCGCTTATCTTTATTGGTATGGGTACTTGCGGTTTGGCTGCAGGCGCAAAAAAAGTTGAAGAAGCAATAAAAGCAGAATTAGAAAAATTAAATATTACAGCAAAAATTGAAGCAACCGGTTGTATAGGCTATTGTGCAAAAGAAGTGATTGTCGATATAAAACTCCCCGGGCAGCCGAGGATATCTTACTGCGAGATAACACCGAAATTAGTTTCGAAATTAATTGAGAAAACAATTGTTGAAAAAAGTGTGTTTACCGAAAAATTACTCGGTGCACACGAAAAAAACGAAATGAGTGTTTCTACATTAAAAGAAGTTCCATTCTTTAAACATCAATTAAAAATTGTACTGGAAAACTGCGGAATTATTAATCCTACTTCAATCGATTCTTACATCGCTCACGGCGGTTTCAAAGCATTCGATAAAGTATTACGGCTTATGACCCCGTACGAAGTAATAAAAGAAGTTTTGGCAAGCGGCTTAAGAGGCAGAGGCGGCGCAGGATTCCCTACCGGTAAAAAATGGGAGTTGGCGTATAAACAAAAAGCTGATCAGAAATACCTCATTTGTAATGCCGATGAAGGCGACCCGGGTGCGTTTATGGATCGTTCGGTACTCGAAAGCGATCCATTCCGGCTTGTTGAAGGAATGATGATTGCCGCTTACGCAATCGGCGCATCGAAGGGATATATTTACTGCCGTGCAGAATACCCGCTTGCAATTGAAAGATTACAAAACACAATTGAGCAATGCAGAGCTAACGGACTTCTCGGCGAAAATATTCTCAAAAGTAATTTTGTTTTTGATTTAAAAATTAAAAAAGGCGCCGGAGCTTTTGTGTGCGGCGAAGAAACTGCACTTATAGGTTCAATAGAAGGTAAACGCGGTATGCCCCGTCCGCGTCCTCCATTCCCTACCGATGCCGGTTTGTTCGGCAAGCCAACTGTTATAAATAATGTTGAAACTTTTTCAAACATTGCTGCGGTTCTCGGAAAAGGCGCACAGTGGTTTTCATCAATTGGAACAGAAAAAAGCAAAGGGACAAAAGTATTTGCACTCTCCGGTAAAATAGCAAACTCGGGTTTGGTTGAAGTGCCGATGGGCGTAAAACTCGGCGATATAGCTTTTGAAATCGGCGGTGGAATACCGGACAACAAAAAATTCAAAGCGGTTCAAATAGGCGGTCCATCGGGCGGATGTTTACCGTATAGCGTAATGAACACACTTGTTGATTACGAATCACTGAAAGATGTCGGCGCGATGATGGGCTCCGGCGGTTTTGTTGTTATGGATGAAGATACCTGTATAGTTGATGTAGCCAGATACTTCCTAACATTCATCCAGAGTGAATCATGCGGTAAATGTGTGCCGTGCCGCGAGGGCACAAAACGTATGCTCGAAATTATTGAACGAATTCCAAAAAGTTATAAGGGCACAGCCAACAAGCTTGAGCAGTTGCAAAGATTCAAAGGTATTGTTCACCTTCAGCGTTTGTCGGATGTTATAAAAGATACTTCATTGTGCGGACTCGGGCAGTCGGCACCCAACCCGGTACTTTCAGGCTTACGTTATTTCCGGGATGAGTATGAAGAACATCTGTACGAGAGAAAATGTACTGCCGGCGTATGTAAAGAATTATTAACCTATACAATTAATAACACACTCTGCACTGGCTGCGGTGTATGTATAAGAAAATGTGCTGCTGATGCAATTATCGGCGAAAAAGGAGAGGCGCATTACATCCTAGATGAAAAATGTATCCGCTGCGGTATGTGTATAGAATCATGCCGCTTTGACGCAATAACGGTAAACTAAGATTTTGACGGAGAAATTGATGGTTCAGCTAACAATAAATAATATAAAAGTAAACGCCGAAGAAGGAATGACGATACTTGATGCGGCTAAGACGGTAGGTATAAAAGTACCTACACTTTGCCACCTAAAAGATTTATTTCCTTCCGGCGCATGTAGAATTTGCAGTGTAGAAGTTAAAGAACACCGCGGGTTAACGCCAGCGTGTGCATTCCCTATTTATGAAGGTATGGTTGTCGAAACGAATTCTCCGAGAGTTCGTGTAGCACGCAAAACCATTGTAGAGTTATTAATTGAAAATCATCCGCAAGACTGCCTTATTTGTGTACGCAACAAAAATTGCGAACTGCAGGATTTGTCGGAAACTTACGGAGTGCGGGAGCATCGATACGTTGGCGAAAAGAAAGAGCACGCAATAGATATTTCAAGCGCTTCGATGGAACGAGACCCCGCAAAATGTATTCTTTGCGGAAGATGCGTACGTGTATGCCACGAAGTTCAGAAAATAGGCGCAATCGATTTTACAGGCAGAGGTTTTACAAGCACTGTTACAACCCCTTACAATAAGGGTTTGAATGTAAGTGATTGTATTTTGTGCGGACAGTGTATACTCGTCTGTCCAACAGCTGCACTGCGTGAGAAGAGTACATTAAAAGAAGTTGCAAGCGCCTTAAACAATAAAAACAAATTTGTTGTCGTTCAAGTTGCCCCGGCTGTAAGAGCCACACTTGGCGAAGAGTACAACATGCCTCTCGGCACCGATGTAACAGGTCAGCTTGTTACGGGCTTGCGCCGCCTCGGTTTCAAAAAAGTGTTTGACACAAACTTTGCAGCCGACTTAACAATTATGGAAGAGGCTACCGAACTGATAAGCAGGATAAACAACGGCGGCATTCTTCCGATGTTTACAAGTTGCTGCCCCGGCTGGGTAAAATTTATAGAGCAGGAAAATCCTGAGCTGCTCGGGCACGTATCCTCATGCAAATCGCCGCATGAGATGGAAGGTGCTGTATTAAAAACATATTATGCAAAAAAGATGGGCATAGACCCGAAAGACATCTTTGTAGTCTCGATAATGCCTTGTACGGTTAAAAAATTTGAATCAAACAGGGCAGAGCTTTCTGAGGAAAGTTTGCATGATGTTGATGCTGTACTTACAACTCGCGAGCTGGTACGCTTCTTTAAAATAGCTGGTATCGAATTTAGCGAATTGCCGAACGATCAGTTTGATAATCCTTTGGGAGAATCAACCGGAGCGGCTGCGATATTCGGTACAAGCGGCGGAGTAATGGAAGCCGCATTGAGAACCGCATACTACAAAATGACAGGCTCAAACTTAGCCTCTGTTGATTTTGAAGCTGTGCGCGGCGCTAACAGTTTGAAAGAAGCAACAGTAAATATTAATGGTTTAGACATCAACATAGCTGTTGTTAACGGCATTGGCGGTGTGAAACCTCTTCTCGAACAAATTCAAAACGGCGTATCAAAGTATCATTTTATAGAAGTGATGGCATGCCCCGGCGGCTGTATAAACGGCGGCGGGCAGCCTATTCATCAGAAAGCAGAAAAAATTCAGAAAAGAATGCGTGCACTCTACCAGATAGACGCAAACACGAAAATGCGCAATTCGCACGAAAATGAATCGGTTAAAATATTGTATAAGGAATTTCTCGGCGAACCTAATTCCCACAAAGCTCACGAAATTCTGCATACACATTATACAGACCGGAAAAAAATTCTGAACAGTTAGGTGCTATGTTGAAGAGTGAGAGTAAGAGCAAGAGTAAGAGCAGGAGTAAGAGTGAGAGCAAGAGTAAGAGCAAGGGTAAGAGCAGGAGCTTGTTGAAACGTAAGACATATAAAGAATAATAATATTAATAGATTTTAATGAACGCAGGAATAGTTAGTACAATAGAAGACCGCTGCCGCAGATGTTACTCGTGTATACGAGAATGTCCGGCAAAAGCAATCCGTGTTGAAAACGGACAGGCAAGAGTTATACCCGAAAGGTGTATCTCGTGCGGACATTGTATTAAAGTATGTTCACAGAACGCAAAACAAGTTGCCAGCGATGTTGAGCTTGTGTTCAATCATTTTCTTGGTAACGGCAGAACTGTTGCAATTGTAGCTCCATCGTTTGCCGCATCTTTCCCCGATAATTATTTAAAAGTGCCTGCGGCGTTAAAGGCACTCGGCTTCGGCGAAGTTGTGGAGACCGCCTTCGGAGCTGATTTAATAAGCAAGCATTATACTAATTTTTATCAAAGCGAAGATACGAAAACAATAATAACATCATCATGCCCGGCGGTAGTAAACTTTATAGAGATGTACTATAAAGAACTTGTGCCTAATCTGGCGCGTGTTGTTTCCCCAATGATTGCCCTCGGAAGATACTTAAAAACAAACTACGGCGAGAACACAAAGGTTGTGTTTATAGGACCATGCGTTGCCAAAAAGAGCGAAGCAATTGACCCTGACGTAGCCGGAGCAATCGATGGTGTTTTGACATTCACCGAATTAAAAGAAGTCTTTCGAGAAAAAAATATTTTGTTGGATGAACTCGAAGATTCTTATTTCGATCCGCCGCATGCTTATCTTGGGAAAAGCTACCCTCTATCGGGCGGTTTACTAAAATCATCAGGCATAAGCGGCGATGTTCTTGAGAAAGAAACAATTGTAGTTGAAGGAAGGAAAAGAGTTGTAGAACTAATCGAAGAGATTTCCGATAACAAAATAAACGCAAAGTTTGTCGATTTATTATTCTGCGAAGGATGTATAAACGGTCCGGCTATCGACTCTGATTTGAATTACTATTCGAAGCGGGAAAAGGTTATAAAATTTGTTGAGCAAAACATCCACAGCATTGATAAATATGTTTGGAAGAGTAACATTTACAACAGCCGGAATATTGATTTTACAAGAGAATTCAGGATAAAAAATCAACGGCGCCCTTATCCTACAGAGAGCACAATAACACGAATTCTAAACGAACTTCAAAAACATAAAATAACCGATGAATTGAACTGCGGCGCATGCGGTTACGGTACATGCCGAGAATTTGCCGTTGCAATTGCAAAAGGACTTGCCGAAAAAGAAATGTGTCTGCCGCTCCTTATTGAGCAGCTTGCAAAAGCCTACGATGATTTAAATAGCGCCGAAGATCAGTTACGCACTGCAGAAAAACTTGCTTCGATTGGGCAACTTGCTGCCGGAGTAGCGCATGAAATCAATAATCCGCTCGGATCAATAATGCTTTATTCAAGCATGCTAAAAAAAGCACTGGCAAAAAATAATATTGATAACGAACAGTCGGCTGAAGATTTATCTCTGATTATCGAAGAGGCGACACGCTGCAAAAATATTGTGGCTAACCTTTTAAATTTTGCCCGTCAGGGCAAACTGAATATCGAGCAAATTAATATGTTCAACCTACTCTCCGAGATAACACGCGGTGTTAAAATGCACCCAGTTCATACTGATGTAAAAATTGAGTTTGAGAACAGCAACGGGTACGTTATTGACGGCGATAAAGATCAGCTAAAGCAGGTGTTCTTAAATCTTATTAACAACGCATGCGAATCGATGGAAGATTCCGAACACAAAAAATTAGTTATTAAAATATATACTGATGGCGAATATATAATTACACAAATTAAAGACACCGGAGGTGGAATACCTAAAGAAAATTTCGGAAAAATATTCACTCCTTTTTTTACGACAAAAAAAATAGGAAAAGGAACCGGGCTTGGACTTGCTATAACTTATGGAATTATAAAAATGCACCGGGGGCATATAACATTTGAAAGTAACCCCGATGAAGGAACTACTTTCAAAATTAAATTACCAAAAAATATTTCTCTACAAGAACAATCTGTTATTTAGAGAAATTAGAAAAGTAAATAG
>JAIOIM010000456.1 GCA_019912505.1 Ignavibacteriaceae bacterium | reverse complement strand
GGAATAAGCTTCTTAATAATGAATTTATTCATAGTAGAAATAAATTGAAACTTAAGTTGGACGTCACTAGAGATGTGGATAAACATTATTATTGGGGAGAATTCGAAAGAGAAAATATTAAATTCTTCAAGTCCTTAGTTAGACAAGGACAAACAATTTTTGACGTTGGTGCCAATATTGGAATTTATTCACTAACAGCTGCGAGAGTGATGAATAATAGTGGAAGAGTTTACTGTTTTGAACCTTCGGATTGGGCATATAACAGGTTAAGGGAAAATGTAGCTATAAATAGGTTTTCAAATATTGAGATTATTAAAAAGGGAGTTTCTAATAAAAGTGGAACAATTGATTTTTACATTTGTCATGATGATGCTTATAATTCAATTGGAAGCAAACCTATGATGGAAGTAGAAAAAGTTGTACCTATCCAAGTTACAACAATCGATGAGTTTTGTGATGCTCAAAAAATTCCCCATATAGATATTCTGAAAATTGACGCAGAGGGAGCAGATTATCTAATTCTAAAGGGTGCTAAAGTAATGATTTCAAAACAAAATGCGCCCATTATATTTTGTGAGTTTAACAGAAGTATATCAGATGGATTTGATTTTTCTAAAAATGATTTCATTAATTATTTGGTTAAAAACTCTTTTTCAGCTTACGAATTAAAAGACAACAAATTAGTAGAATTTAAACATGACAGTTCCTCTAACGAAATTATTTGTCTAAAACCGGAACATATTTTAAAGTTTAATCTTCAGTTACACTAATGAAAGGCAAGTTTCTATTTAGTTCGTTTACCGGAGGCGGGCAGATTCTAATCAATTCTCTTTTAATGATCATTGCAATCCCAATGTTTATAAGTAAACTGGGTTTAGAAGAATATAGCATCTTTTCTTTGTTAATGGTTATTGGAAATTTAAATGTTTTCTTAAATCTCGGATTAAATTCAACATTAATTAAATTTTTAGCCGAACAAGGGAAAACTGAACAATCAAACTCTGATATAACTTCAGGTCTTCTTGTTCTTCTTTTTATCCTTATCCCGTTCTCTTATCTCGGCATTCATTTTAATGATTTTTTTATAGTAAAAATCTTCAGCATAGACTATTTAACAAATGAAAAATTAAATGCCGTTAAGGTATTTTTTAATTTAATCCTAATTTCTAATTCAATAATTATTTTTGGACAAATCTTTACTGCAATTCTCGATTCTATTCAAAAGGTATATCTTTCAAATATTGCTCAAATGATTTACAACATTACATTCTGGAGCCTTATCCTTGTTTCTATTTATACTGCTGGAAGTTTAGAATCAATAGGAATGAGCATTATTGCTTCGGCTATTTTGTGGTTAATTATAGTACTATTTTTAGCAAGAAAAAATTGGGGTTCATTCATTTTTTTAAGTTCAAAAAATATCTTGATCTCATCTTTAAAAAAACAAACAAGTTACGGCAGCAAACTTTATTTAAGTAGTACAATTAGTTTTTTTTATGAACCCCTCTCCAAAATATTAATAAGTCATTTTATCGGCTTAAATGAGGTTGGATATTTTGATATTGCTCTTAGAATAAAGAATCAGATTTGGAATTTACTAAGTAGGCTACTTTATCCCCTTTTCCCATATATTTCAATCATTAGTGATAAAAAGAAACTCGATGACATAATTTCTTCAGCACTTAAACTTCTTTTTTGGGTAATTGCGCCTTTGTTGGTCAGTTCTTTATTCTTAGCAAACCCACTTATTCATGTTTGGCTTGGGAAAAACGAGGTGCCAATATCAGTGGGGGTACAGTTCATGATGTCCGGCTACTTGTTCGCTGTTACGGTTATCCCGGTATACTTTTTTTTAATGGCAAAAGGTTTCCCACAAAAAACTATAATTATGCAACTACTAAATGTCGTGGTTAACATTTTCGTCTTTTTTTTATTACTGAAATATTTAAACTATTATGCAATTATAGTTTCAAATTTTGCAGCTATATTTTCAACGACTTTGCTAAGCATATATTATAAGCATAAACTTATAAGCCCTATAACGC
>JAIOIM010000455.1 GCA_019912505.1 Ignavibacteriaceae bacterium | reverse complement strand
ATTACAGGTATATCTCATGTTGTAGAACATCTGATGTTTAAAGGCACACCAAAATATGGTAAAGGCGAGGCATCAAAAACTATTTCGAATAACAGCGGAATTTTCAACGCTTTTACGAGTAATGATATGACGAGCTATTATGAGTATCTTCCTGCAAACAAAATAGAAATAGCGATGGAAATAGAATCGGACAGGATGCAAAATTCTTCATTTAACCCCGATGAGTTTTTATCCGAAGTGCAGGTGATAAAACAGGAAAGAAGAATGCGCAGCGAGAGCAAGGCAAGCGGTATTTTAAACGAAATGATGAATGCAATTGCATACGATTCACATCCAAACCGCGATCCGATTATCGGCTGGCCATCTGACCTTGATGTTATTACCCGCGACCAGGCTTATGATTATTATAAAACTCATTACACGCCAAACAATTCCGTATTGGTTTTAGTTGGCGATTTTGATACCGATGAGATATTAAAACTTGTTAATAAATATTATGGCAGCATCCCTTCGGGCCCTGATGTAAAAGAAATTACTGTTGTTGAACAACCGCAAAAAGTAAGAAAAACTTTTACACTATACCATGCGGATAACTCAAATCCTTTAATTCGTATGGCGTTTCATGTCCCGACTTATCAAAGCCCAGATGCAGCAGCTCTGCGTATGGCTGGAATGATTTTGTGCGAACGAAGCCGCGATGCCCGTTTGTATAAAAGACTGATTGAAACAGAAAAAATTGCCACCTCAGCATCAGGTGGTTTTGGAATGGCAAAAGATCCTGGCTTATTTCAAATTACAGTTGGATGCCGCCCTGACAGCAGCCTTGAAAGGGCAGAAGCAATAGTGTGGGAAGAACTAAAAAAAATGCAGGATGAGACTGTGAGCGATCACGAACTTCAGAAAGTTAAAAACCGGTACCAGTTTAACCAGGTAAGCAGCTATCAAAAAAATGCCGACATCGGAACGAGGATGAGCCGATACGAAGCATACTTCGGTTATGAAATGCTTGATGATTTTGAAAAAAGATTACTTGCCGTAAAAAAAGAAGATATCCAATCTGTAATGAATAAATATTTCCAACCAGATATGGTTACTGTAGCATATGCTTATCCAAAACCCGGTGCGGTTAAAGATTCGATTGCAGTCGGTGCGCATGATGAGGAAGGCGATATTGAATCATTGAACGAAACTTTCCCCGGTTCATTTTTCTTCACTTCCCCTGTTGAAGAAAAAATTATGATGGATGCTATTGCCCATATTCCTGATGACGACATCATCAAACCAAAACCGATAGCGCCGATGATAAAAACTATAAAGCTCGATAATGGGATAACAATTTATGCTATTGAAAATCATTTAACCCCCACCATAAGTATTGCCGGCATTATTGAAACCGGTTTAATACCCGAAGCTCTTGAAGGAGGCAAACCAGGTATATCCACGCTTTTGGCTGATGTAATTAATCGGGGTACCGAAGAATTATCATACGATGAGATGAACGAAAGAATGGCATTTGTTCCTTTCTCATTCGGTGTTAACGGCAGTTACAACGGAATCTTTTTTACAGGAAATTCGCTGCTAAAGGATGCGGATGAAATGATGGATGTTGGATTTGATCTTTTAACAAAACCAGGTTTAAGAAATGAAGATATTGAAAAACTTAGACCGCGGCATATAATTTCCGCAAAAAATCGTTTTAAGCAGACGGGGATGAAAGCTTTTTATTATATGTATAATATTTTATTTGAAGGGCATCCCTACACACAGTATAACAGTACTGTTGAGTCATTAAAAAGTATAACCCGTGATGACCTTAGCGCACTTCATCATAAATATTTTAGACCCGATAGAACAAGCATTTTGATGGTTGGAGATATGACCGTTGACGAAATGAAAGTGCTTGCAAATAAATATTTTGGTAATTGGAGTAGTGATTCAGACGCGCCGGAAATGATAAATACTCCTCCGGTTAAAGAAGTAAAAATGAAAGAAATAAAAGTATTCCCGGAAAAAGATTACACAGAGTGTACAATCAACATCGGGTTTTCACCTTTTAATAATATTGCTCCGGATGAAGATGAAATTGTCGCTGTTTTAAACTATATTCTTGCAGGCAGTGCGCTTACCTCGCGTATGGGGATTGAATTACGCGATAAGCAGGGATTGATTTACGGAATTAAAAGTGAACTATGGAAAAGAAGCGACAAAATCGGTTACTGGAAATTTAACACTAAAACCGCGCCTCAAAATGTTGAAAAAGTTATTACAGGAATATTTAAAGAAATTAATAAATTGTTTGATGGCAATATTACTGATGAAGAACTAAGTTCGGCAAAAAACCGCCAACTTGGTTTGTTGCCGTTTTATGTAGAAACACCCGATGACGCAGCACAAATAGTATTTAATGCGATGAGGGATAACGAGTCTTTCGATCAGTTTGATAATAAAGCCGAAAGAATTGTAAAAATTAGTAAAGAAGACGTTATGCGAATTGCACATAAATATTTAACTGTAGATAATTACATAATAGTAGTAGATGGACCGATTGAAGAGAATTCTTTAGATCACTTAAAAGATGAAATCTAATTTATATATCAGTAGTTTTTTTCTCAATAATAAATGAAAGGATGAGGTTATGAGTTTTTTTACAAAAAAAACCCTGCTCATAATGTCCGTTGTATTGTTTTCTGCAACGCTTGCTTATTCACAGGTTGTTCCCGATTTTAACTGGGCAAAACCTGTAAGCAGTACCGGTAAAGACTACGGACGCTCGCTCATTGCAGACCCGATGGGCAATGTTTACACAACCGGTTACTATCAAAATACCGGTGACTTTGGAAATGGGGTTTCATTAACAAGCTTTGGTAATTACGATTATTATCTTGCAAAATTCGACATACTGGGAAATGCAGTTTGGGCACGCGGCGGCGGCGGCACTTTAACTGACAGAGGTTTTGGAGTAGTACTGGACCCTGATGGCAATGTTTTGGTTACGGGTCATTTATTCGGGACAGCTAATTTTAGCGATTCGATGCTTACAAGTGCAGGCAACCTCGATTTGTTTACCGCAAAATATGATACAGCCGGAAACCTCCTTTGGATAAAACAAGGATTTAGTGTTTCCCAATTATCACCGCACGCTATTGCCGTAGATGCAGCGGGTAACTCTGCTGTAGCTTGTTACTTCGGCAGTTCATCCGCGTTAACCGCAACTTTTGGAAGTGTAACAGTAACAACTCACGGCAATAGAGATGCCGCTGTTGTTAAATACGATGCAAATGGAAATGTTCTTTGGGCAGAAAGCATGGGCGGTTTGCTAAGTACGGAAGAATCAAATGATGTATGTTTTGATCCTGCCGGTAATGTTTATGTAACCGGTAGGTTTAATACCGAAGCTAATTTTGGTGCTATTGTTTTAACAGGTAATGGCGGCACCGATGCTTTTATAGCAAAGTATGACCCGAACGGAAATGTTCTTTGGGCTAAATCAGCCGGCGGACCTTTGGGCGATGCTGGGCAAGGCATTACTTATGCTAATGGTCATATTTATGTTGCCGGTACTTTTGACAGCGCCGCAACATTTGGGGCTTTTAATCTAACTGTTGCTTCCGGGCTTGCTGGAGATGAGGACATCTTTTATGCAGTATTAGACCTTAATGGTAATTTTATTAATGCATATGGTTTCGGCGGACCTGGAGATGATAATGCTGAAGATATTGTTTCGGATGCAGCCGGTTATTTATATATGGTTGGTGAATTCCAGGCAACTGCAAACTTTAACGCAAATATTTTAACAAGCGCTGGAGATGATGACGCTTTTATGATGAAGATAGCACCCAACAACGATATATTGTGGGTTAAGCAAGCTGGCGGTCTTGGTACAGAAAAAGGTTACGGTGCAGCGTGCGATCTTGGCGGTAATTTTTTAGCTACCGGTAATTTTCAACAGGTAGCTTCTTTCGGCACAATCCAGTTAACTTCTGGCGGTTCCGAAGATATTTATATAACCAAAATTGGGGATAATCCTGTTCCGGTTGAACTTGCCTCGTTTAATGCAACTGTTGCCGGGCATAGTGTTAATCTTAACTGGATAACAGCTACCGAGACTAACAATTCCGGTTTTGCCGTTGAAAGAAAAGATGATAATGAATCGTTCCATTCTGTTGCATTTATAAAAGGTAACGGCACCACAACTAGTTCTTCAAATTATTCTTTTAATGATGAAAATTTGAAAGCGGGAAAGTATAGCTACAGATTAAAACAAATAGATTTCAATGGTTCTTCATCTTATTCAAAAATTGTTGAAGTTGAAATAACTCAGCCTTCTGAATTTGTTTTAAATCAAAACTATCCAAACCCTTTTAACCCATCAACAGTTATTAGCTTTGAATTGCCGGTTGAAGCAAATGTTACAGTAACAATCTTTAACTCGCTTGGAGAAGAAGTAAGTAAAATGGTAAAAGGTATGTTAACCGCCGGTCATCATCAATTAACTTTTGATGCACATAACCTTTCGAGCGGTGTTTAT
>JAIOIM010000454.1 GCA_019912505.1 Ignavibacteriaceae bacterium | reverse complement strand
AGTAATTTTTAAGCTGCGATGAAAGATCTTTCAATAAAAAAATTATATTATTCGATTAGCGAAGTAAGTAAAATTACCGATGTGGAGCAATATGTTCTTCGCTATTGGGAAACTGAATTTGTGTTGCTCAAGCCGCAGAAGAACAGAGCCGGCAACAGAATTTATACAAACAAAGATATTCAGCTTGTCCTTCATATAAAAACATTGTTGCGAGAAAAGAAATACACTATTGAAGGCGCGAAAAAAATTCTCGAAGAATATTCCCCTGAGACTATTCTTAAGCAAGCTGATATTGAGAAAATGGAGTTAGAACCGCAGGTAGCCGCTCAAAAAGATTTTCAAAAAGAAAAGCCGAATGTCAAAAAAGACCTTGAAGAAGTCCGCCAAATTTTGGAACTTGTACTGTCGAAATTATAAATCTTTTGTTCACAAATAAAATAGTTTAACCATTCTTATAGGTTTTGGTTCAAGCGAATATTTTGAACATTTTTAGGCAGTACAAGCAAATACTTTTTTTTAACGGAACGTGGCGCAGTCCGGTAGCGTACCTGAATGGGGTTCAGGTGGTCGCGGGTTCAAATCCCGCCGTTCCGACGTACAAGCAGCCTTTCAGCAATGAGGGGCTGTTTTGGTTTTAAACAGAACTGCTGATGACAGGAAGGTTTAAGTTGAAAGTATAAAGGATGAAGTAGAAAGTAAAAAGGTTATGTTGAAAGTTGAAATGGATAACTGAGTAAATTACGTTTCGTTGGTTTGCACTTTCACCTTTATACTTTTTCCTTTACACTTTGTCCTTTTCCTTCTTCCTTTTCTTGGTAATACATCAAAAAGTTGATTAATTTTGTTTATTACGATTTCAAGAATAACAAATTGAAATTAAATTGAATGACTTATTACAGGAGATTGCCGTGTCGTTCTTTAATAATGCTATTGTTACTGTTACTGAGTTGATGCCGAAATCAGTTGTTGGGTTTTTTTCGAGTAAGTATATCGCGGGTGAAAGTTTAGATGACGGTATCCGTGTGGTAAAAGAGTTGAATGCAAAAGGGATATTTGCAACAATGGATGTTCTTGGTGAATCGGTAACAAATAAAGCCGAAGCCGAGGATGCAAAAAATAAAGCATCCGATGTGTTAGACGCAATTGTAAAACACAAATTAAATGCAAACCTATCCATCAAACCAACGCAAATGGGGTTAAGTATTGATGAAGAATTTGCATACAACCGAGTAACTGAACTTGTTGAAAAAGCCGCCCGGATTGATAATTTTGTCCGCATAGATATGGAAGACTCACCCTATACCGATAAAACTTTTAATCTTTTTAAAAGAATATTTTCAGAGTATAAAAATGTGGGCGTTGTTATTCAGGCGTACTTGAGGCGTACATACAGCGATGCGATGAGCTTAAATAAATTAGGTGCAAATTACCGCTTGTGCAAAGGTATTTACGTTGAGCCTGCTTCAATAGCATATAAAGGTAAGCAGGAGGTACGCGACAATTATTTGAGAACTTTAAAAGAGATGTTTAGTTCGGGTAATTACGTAGGAATAGCCACGCATGATAAATTTTTAATTGATGGAGCGTATGATCTTATAAAGGAGATGAATATTCCGAAAGATAAGTTCGAGTTTCAGATGCTGCTTGGTGTGCGTGAAGATTTGCGAGATAAAATTAATGCCGACGGCTACAAAATAAGAGTTTATGTTCCGTTTGGTAAAGACTGGTATGCTTATTCAATTAGAAGATTAAAAGAGAATCCGCAAATGGCTGGACATATATTTAAAAGTATTATCGGTATAAAATAGATGAATGTTTTGGGTATAGAAAGTTCTTGTGATGAAACATCTGTTGCGCTATTATCGGGTGAAGTGTTAAAGGCTAATTTAATTTCCTCACAGGATTTCCATACAAAATACGGCGGTGTGGTTCCCGAACTATCAAGCAGGGCGCATCTACAAATTATTATTCCACTTGTTAAAGACGCTCTCAGTAAATCGCAAATAAAGTTGAATGAAATTGATGTTATTGCCGCAACTGCCGGACCCGGATTGATAGGTGCGCTGCTGGTTGGTTTAACTTTCGCAAAGGGTCTTGCCTATTCATTAAACAAACCTTTTGTACCGGTTAATCATATCGAAGGTCATTTATTTTCTGGTTTTTTGATGGAAGAAAAACCTGAGTTTCCGTTCCTCGCTATTGTTGTTTCAGGCGGGCATACTCTTCTGCTGCTTGTAAAAAGTTTTACCGATATAAAAAAACTTGGGTCAACTGTAGATGATGCAGCCGGTGAAGCTTTTGATAAAGTTGCAAAAATGCTCGGGCTTGGTTATCCGGGCGGACCAAAAATTCAAAAAGCGGCGGCACTCGGTGATAAATATAAAATAGATTTTCCTGTGGCGGAATTAAAAGATTTTTACAATTTTTCGTTCAGCGGTTTAAAAACATCTGTGCTTCGTTTTATACAAAAAGAGTATGGCGAGGCTTCAAAAATTCCGCAAACTGATTTATATGATATTGCCGCTTCTTTTCAACATGCTGTTATAAGAGCAATACTCGGTAAAACGCATAAAGCACTAAAGAACTATGCAGTAAACAGTATTTCACTTGTGGGAGGCGTAGCTGCAAATAAAGAGCTTAGAGAATCATTAGCTGAATTAGCCGGAAAGCAGAAGAAAAAAATTGTAATACCGAGTATTGAATTTTGCGGCGATAACGCGGCTATGATTGCTTTCAGAGGTTCCAAATTATTCGAGGCAGGTAAAACCTCCGGACTTCAATACAGCCCTTTCCCCGGGCTTTCAAAACAGCATTTTGCTTAATTTTTTTTCTACAAAAACAGCATCATTTATATGGAGAATATAATTCAAAAAATTCAAAATGAGCTTGATTCGATGAGCAATGAACAGCGTGAGGAGTTGATGAAAAAACTTCGCGTTGAGATTGATGACATCGACCGTAAGCTTGTTGAGTTATTGAATGAAAGAACAAAACGCGCTGTTTTAATTGGAAGAATAAAAAAAGCTATCGGGTTGCCCACATATAATCCGGAGCGTGAAAAGGCAATTGCAGCAAAAATAAAACAGTACCGTACCGACCCCCTTACAAGCGAATCGTTAATCAGAATTTATGAGCGCATTATAGATGAATCACGTTCAATACAAAAAGAAGATATTGCTAAGGTAAAAGAATTTTCTTTTAAAATTGGGGGAAAAGTAAAATTCAAATATTTACTGCCTAAGCGCGACTTTATTATAGTCGGTTCGGTATTTATAATCATTCTTTCAATTCTTTATTTTACTTTTTTTACCGCTAACCATTACGGCAAAAGTTTCTCGGGACAATTTGATATAAAAATGGGGGAAACAGTATCGAATATAGCCGAACGACTTTACGAGTTTGGAGTAATTCCAAGCAAAACTAATTTCAAGATGGCTTCGTTTATTTATGGTGCTGAAAAAAATATACGCGCAGCGCGCTACCGGATACCAAATAATTTGAGCTACCTCGATTTATTAGATTTGTTTTTGCACGGTAAAGGTGACTTTGTAAAGGAAGTAAAAATATTTAACGGTGTAACCACAGATTGGATTGCCCAAACTCTTTATTACTCAGTTTCAATAGATTCAAGTGAATTTGTAAATCTTGCTAATAATAGAGAATTTCTTGACTCAATTGGTATCGATCAACAATCAGCCGAAGGCTACCTGTTGCCGAAAAAGTATTATATTTACGATAAGAGTACGCCGCGCGAGGTGATCGGAATATTTTACGATAACTTTCAAACTTTTTTTGATGATAATCTTAAAAAACGCACTGACTCTCTCGGTTTAACTGTTCACCAGGTTTTAACGCTTGCGTCAATTATACAGGGGGAGTCTAACAACAAAGACGAAATGAAGTTAATCGCCGCTGTTTATAGTAATAGAATGCGGCTTGGAATGATGCTTCAGGCAGATCCAACGGTACAGTTTATAGTCCCGGGTAAATGGCGCAGGCTTCTTAGGCGCGATCTAAGAATTGATTCGCCGTATAACACTTATAAATATTCAGGTTTGCCGCCCGGACCAATAAACAACCCCGGGAAAGATGCAATACTCGCGGCACTTTATCCTGCAGAAAAAGATTATCTTTATTTTGTTGTTGATAAAAACGGCGGACACAAATTTTCATCAAGTTATAACGAACATTTAAAAAATGTAAATGAATACCGCAAATGGATAAATACTCAACGGAAAAATTAAGCAAGTATATATTTTATTTTATCTTGTTTCTTCTTACCGGATGTGCAAATCAATTGCCGCCCGGCGGGGGAGAAGTAGATAGAATTCCACCCGAAGTAATTGAAGTTTATCCGGCAAACGGTACAACAAATTTTAGCGAGGATTATTTTGAACTAACATTTTCAGAATATGTTGATAAACGTTCGTTTAAAGATGCTTTGTTTATTTCACCTGCCTTCGATAAAAATCCAGAAATTGAGTGGAGCGGAAAAACTGTTCGTGTAAATTTTGCTGAGCCGCTAAAGGAAAATATAACTTACGTTGCTACAATAGGAACTGACCTTGTCGATTTTAACAACAAAAATAGAATGGCAAGGGCTTTTAATTTTACTTTTGCTACCGGAAATGAAATTGACAAACGAATAGTAACCGGAAAAGTTTATTCTGAAAAAGCTGATGGGGTGATGATTTTTGCTTACAGATTTGATGTTGATACTTTAAACCCTGCAAAACATAAACCCGATTACATATCCCAGGCAGGCAAAAGTGGCGATTACAGCCTGCTTGGTCTTGCGGCAGGCAAGTATAGAATATTTTCTGTTAAAGATGAATTCCGTGATCTACTAGTCCAAATTGATCAGGATAAATATGGCATCCCTTTTAAGGATATAATTTTTGAAAAAGAAGATTCACTCTTCTCAAACCTAAACTTTTTTCTTAGCTCTGCTGATACTGTAGCACCAAGATTAATAAGCGCAAATATGACAGATAAATATCACCTGCTTGTTAATTTTACAGAACCGATTGATTCAAGTTTAATAAGCTCGCCGAATTTTTATTTGTACGATTCAACTGCAAATAAAAAGTCTTCTTTTAAATATGCTTTTAAAGGTTCAACAAAGCCAACAGAAATTGTGTTGGTGCCGTCTGAAATACTGCCGGTTGAAAACAACGTCTATTTATTTGTAGATACTGTTAGAGATAAAAGCGGCAATGTTTATCACGCCGATTACAGTCTTGTAAATTTAACAGAAAAAGTCGACACTATAAAAAATCAGATTTCAAATGTAATTCCGCCATTTGGTACAAGAACTGCCGACTACCTGAACCAATCGTTTAAATTTTTCTTTCGCGATGCATTTGATTCTACACTTGCTAAAACCGGGATTACTTTTACCGATACACTGAAAAACTCCGTAAGTTATAACACAAACTTTATGGATGATGCCACGCTGAGCATTTTACCTAAAAATGATCTTGAGCCAAATAAAGACTACATCATAAAAATTGATTTAAATAAATTTATTGATGCAGCCGGTAACAAGCATGATTCAATATACATTTATAAGTTCAAAACAATTTCCGGTTTTGATTTTACCGGATTAGACGGGAAAATATCTGGAGTAGATGATAAAAATATTCAACTTATTTTGCAGGGCATTGACGGTAGAAAACTAACATACTCAGCACAGCCCGATAAAACAAAAAAGTTTATATTCGACAGAGTTGAAGCAGGGAAGTATATCCTTTGGGCTTTTTCTGATGATGACAGCAGCGGAACTTTCAATTACGGATATCCGTATCCTTTTAAACCAGCGGAGGAATTTAATTATTATAGAGATACGATAAATCTCCGCCCGCGCTGGAAGGTTTCCGATATATTGTTCAACTTCAAGAATTAAAAAATTATGGAATCTTAAAACCCCATCCTCTCATACAATCCTATGTTTATCACTTATCTCTTCTTTTAATAAATAACTTTCGCACATCCATCCCCTTTTTAACTTTTTCTCTGTTTGATTTAACGACCGCGAGTGAAAGTTTTTCGGCGCGAACTTCAATGATTTCTAAATTTGCAATTTTTTTATCGCTAAATCCTAAAAATTCATTTGTTGTCGGGTCGAATAAAGAATCTGCTTTTGAATATATCGCAAGTTCCTCGCCCGGCTTTAAACCGTTTGCCGAACCGAGATTTATAAATGCTTCGCCGGTTGATTCATCGTAGATTAATATTTGTCCTTTTAACACTTCCGTATTCAGCGTAATATCATCAAGAGTTTTATCCGGTACCTCAATACGCACATTCATCCTTTTATTTTCTTTAAAAAAATCGGGAGAAGCGTTTTCAATTTCTTCGGCAAAATTTTGGCAAAATAAAATCATTGTTTCACCCACAATTGTATTGCCAAATTCTTCGCCGCCGAACCTGATTGAGTTTAAGTTAAAATACTGTTCTTTTTTTTCGGTTGGTTTGCCGAGTAAAGTTATCCCCAATGCTTGGTCGTTTATTTCACCCACTACACTACCACTGTATACCGGTGCGTTAAGCGATAGATCATAAACTTGAATGATAGCTTCGATATTGCAGCTATAACTTTCGTAACCGGCAACTGTCAAGTCTCCCGCAATAAATCTCGATATATCAAATTTGGTTATCTTCCCAGTAACGGCGTATTGGAAACCGAAATCTTTTGCAATGCTGCCGATAAATTCAAGATCGTTTTGCATTGACTTATCAGTGCTTTTATCATCAGCAACAGATTGGTACGCCGTTGATGAAAGCACTTGCACTTGGTAAAATTCCCTCAAATATGCTGCGAGATAATTGGGTACTTCTTCAGAAATTTTCCAGACGCCTTTATAACCAGATTGATTATCCAACGGAATAAATAGCACCTGTGCATTAGAAACTCCTGCTAAAAGAAGACTAATAGATATAATATTTTTTAGATAATTCTTTAAAAGCATCAACGTCTTTCATTAGGAAGTTTTTAATATCGTTGTAAATATAGTTTTTGGTAAACAGTTTTCTAACTGTATCGGAGCCGGTAACCTTATCTAACATTAAGAAACGGTTTGTGTTTGCAAACGGATTTGAATCGGGGTAAAGTTTATGATTCTCCTGTAAAAATAAAAATTGAATACTCATCAAATTAACTTTTTTATAATCCGTAATATGAATTTGCACACCGCCTAATTCTTTTTTAGCATCCCTTCCATAGTATGGTTTAAACGAAATCGGACGAAAGATAACACCTTCAAGCCCTAAGGCATTCATGTTTTCAGCCATTTCTTCAGAGTTAATCCACTCGGCACCAAGCAGTTGAAATGGGAGAGTGTAACCTACGCCTTCCGAGCAAACGCCAAGTTCACCCAATATACCGGTAGCAACGTAATATACCGGCGAATCTTTATGAGGTACATGCGGTGAAGCCGGAACCCATTGAAGTCCCGTCTCTTCAAATTTCATTTCTCGTTTCCAACCTTCCATCGGCACTACCGTTAAATTGCATTTTGTTTTACCGAGCATATTTTCATCGTTTAATAGTTTTGCAAGTTCGCCGCAAGTTAAGCCGTACACATAAGGAATTTTGAATTGACTGACAAATGAAATAAATCCATCTTCAACTAAATTGCCTTCAACTTTTTCTCCGCCAAGCGGGTTAGGTCGATCCAGGACAATTAGTTCAATTCCATTTTCTGCAGCAGCCTCAATTGCAAGCCCCATAGTGCTTATGTAAGTATAGGAGCGGCAGCCGATGTCTTGAATATCATAAATCAAAACATCAACATCTTTTAGCATTGCTGGTGTAGGTTTACGTGTTTTGCCGTAGAGGGAATAAACCGGTACTTTTGTGTATTCATCAACGTAGTTGTCAACAAGATCGCCGGCGGAAAAATTACCCCGTACGCCGTGCTCGGGTCCATATAGCGCAATAAGCTTTACATTTTTTGCTTCAAATAAAATGTCAACCGTTGATTTTAATTTTGAATCAACACCGGTTGGATTAGTAATTAGTCCTACCTTTTTACCATTTAGTAAATCAAAATTGTTATTGCGTAAAACTTCGATGCCGAGTTTTACAACGGGTGTTTGGGCTGCAAGCGCAGAAATAAAAAATAATGTTAGTAGTAAAGATTTAGTTTTCATGATTCGATATTTTTTGTTATAAATGTTGGCGTCTAATTATTGTATATAATTTTTCCATCTTTTATTGTAGTAGTACAAAGATTTTTCCCGATGTTGTAAACTATGTCGGCATAATCGTCAGTATCAAACACTGCAAAATCTGCGTGTTTCCCAATCTCAATTGAACCTGCAAACTGATTACGATTTAGTGCCTTTGCCGCGTTAATTGTTACGGCTGAAATCGTTTCTTCAATGCTCATTTTCATCTTTAACGCAGCAAGACTCATTATTAAGTTTATGTTTGCTATATGAGATGAACCTGGATTATAATCGCTCGATAAGGCTACAACAGCATCGCTATCAATCAGTGTGCGTGCGGGCGCGTATTGGTAATCCAAAAAAAATGAAACTCCTGGCAGCAGGACAGCCACAGTATCTGATTCGGCTAACTTTTTAACATCATCTTCGTTTATAACTTCAAGATGCTCGGCACTGAGCGCTTTGTACTTTAATGCCAAACCAACACCGCCTAATGAATTAAATTGATCCGTGTGTAGTTTTAATTTAAAATTATTATGTTTTGCCGCATCAAATATTTTTTCAGTTTCAAAAATATTAAACGCTGTTTTTTCGCAAAATACATCGCAATATTCCGCAAGATTATTTTGCGAAATATATGGCAGCATTTTATTTAGTATGATGTCGATGTAGCCGTTATGTTTGGTTTTATACTCTTTAGGAAACGTATGTGCCCCGAGGAAAGTTGCAGCGATATCAATTGGGAAATTATCGTTCAATTTTTTTATTACTCGGAGGATTTTTATTTCATTTTCAAAATCGAGCCCATAACCGCTCTTAATTTCAAGAGTGGTTATCCCCTGAGAAATAAAATATTTTATTCTGGGTGCAACTAACTTATAAAAATCATCTTCGGTAATTTCCCTTACAGATGAAACAGTTGTGTTTATAACTCCGCCCATACGGGCAATTTCTTCATAATCTGTACCTGCAAGTTTTAGCCTAAACTCTTCGGCGCGCGAGCCGGCAAAGGCAGTGTGTGTATGGCAATCAACTAAACCGGGTAAAATTATTTTCTCTGCAAGATCAATTTCTTCATCGTATTTTTTTGAAATTGAATTTGAGGGAATTATATCTTTTATAAAACCATCCTCAACCACAATCGAGTGGTCGTAAAGAGGGAATATGTTATTCATCTCTTTACCCCGTTTATAACTTTTTCCTTTTGTATCAACGGTAACTATGCAGGAAGGGTTTTTATATAAAGTTATCATTTTATTTGAAAACATTTATACTGTCTTGTACAACGCGCGATTCGTTGTAACCGATTTGTGTAAGTTTAAAACTCAATGCGTTAGCATCGTCTACATCAGTAAAGTCACCCGCTTTTACTTTATAAAAAGGAGGATCGAAAATAACATAAACTGCTTTTTGGTTGGTTTTAAAATATAAATCGGAGCGCGTACTGTTTGCTTCGTCAAGATTATCGGTTGTAATTACCTGAACTCTATAGCCCCACAATTTAGCAGAAGTG
This sequence comes from Ignavibacteriaceae bacterium, assembly GCA_019912505.1. Taxonomy (GTDB): domain Bacteria; phylum Bacteroidota; class Ignavibacteria; order Ignavibacteriales; family Ignavibacteriaceae; genus CG2-30-36-16. The sequence goes on along the minus strand of JAIOIM010000454.1, from coordinate 270 downwards.
ATATTTTTAGGAGCCGATGAAATTGTAGTATCATATCCGTACCAGATGTCTGATATATCTGCGGTTTTTATTTCGGTCGGGTTATCGTCTAGATTAAAATTTGTACGGTATGGAGCAAAATCAAAATCTTCTTCCACTTTCTCATTCGATTTTTCTTCAGTTTCTACTACTGTTTCTTTATTATTTTTATTTTCAGATTCGTACCTGCTGCCGGTTGATGCCGAACAGGATAGAAATATGAATGACGAAATTATTGCGAGGATGTATATT
>JAIOIM010000453.1 GCA_019912505.1 Ignavibacteriaceae bacterium | reverse complement strand
CAATGTTACCCCGTCTTTTTCGAACCTTCTTTTACTATTGTATATGGTAAATGTTTTTGTTTTAGAATTAGTGATATTAATTTCGGGGTTATTTATTTTTAGAGTAATATCTAAATTTTTCTTTAAATCTTTGTCCGAAATTAATTTATTCGGTAATTCAAAATTGTTTATTTTATCTCCTTTTAAAACTATGGAATCTTTCGTGTCAAAGTATAAAGTATATTCTGTATTTGCAGTAACTAATTTCAAAAGGGATAATTCCGGTTCAAATTTAAAATTATCTATACTATTCTTATAATAAACTGATGCAGGCGAAATATTAAAATCAGTCAATTCATACTCGTTTGTCTTCAAAAAGTAGATCAATAAAAATGCAATTATCCCTAACAGGGCAATCCCGCCGGTTCCATAAAGTGCATATTTTAATACACCCGATGGAAATCTCTTTTTTTCAATTACTGGGGCAAGTTCGTTTTCAATAATTACCTTTGCTTTACCAACCATTAACGTATTTGTACCCGGACGCAGGTAGTTTATCGTTTGCGTAATTATTACATCATTAATTTTTGTTGCAAACCTGCCTATTTCCTCATATACAAGTCTGCCATCCTTAAAGTCCAATTTGCCGTGTTTGTTCTTAGCAAGTTTTGGCGGTAATTGTATTGTATCTGGCGAAGCTTCTGTTCCGAAATAAACCGGAAACTTTTTTATCTCAAATCTTCTTAAACCTTTTTCGGTTGCGGTTCTTATTATTACCTGCCCGGGTTGTATCGTCTGTTTTTTCATCTTTATTTTTTCGCTTTATCTGTTTTTATTTTTCCATCTTCTATCTTTTGTTTTTCTATTTATCTGTATAGCCTTACCGATTATTTTATCTCCAAGAGGTGAAGAAGTTCTCTTGGATAAAATCGGATAATAAACTTCAACAACTATCGCCAGGAAAATCATCTCAATTAAATTAACGAGTATTGGAATTCTTTTCATCGCAACTTTCAAATATTAAAGCTATTTTTTTTATAAATCCGTTTAGCGGCACTCTTTTTATCATTTTATTTTCGGTTTGTAAGTACCACTTGTGCCGTTTTTAAATTTTACTTTTATTTTAGCATTTATTGCTTTTCCCTTATCACTGTATTTGTGCAATTTTTCCCGATCTGTTTTATCACTTTCCCAGTTAATAGATTCAATTTCATTAATAATTCCATCTAGCTCAACTATCCCAGCTTCCAACCAGTTAAAGGAAATATCAGGAGGTTTGTTAGCCTTAGTCACTTCGTACTTATCAATAATAGTTGTATCCTTTCCAGTTTTGAGATTTATTACTTTTATCTCTACTGTTTTCCCCCCTCCGTGGTTCTTAAAAGTTACTTCGAAATCCTTCCTTTGGGAAAGGTCGGGAGTTTTTTGCTTAATGCCATCGAATTTTACTTGGAAATCGAATGTATCTTTAGATTGAAAATCTAATGTGTAGACTATTTTTTCTCCTACTTCTATTCTTTTATCTTCAGGCTCATGCCGAATAGTTAGCCCGTTCCAATCATTTAGACCTTGGTCTGGGCCAGTTGGATTATTATCTATAGGAGGGGGATCAATACGTTCCGGAATGAGGGAACTAACGAAATAGCCAACGGTTCCTAACACAGCAATTAATAACACAATTACAATTGCCATCATCGGAACATTCATAACTGGCTTCTTAACTTTTATTGTTCTAAAAGAGCGTGAGTAAAGTGCTACTGAAATATTGTCTTTTCCGCCCGCTTTATTTGCGTAATCAATTAACAGCGTACTAATTTTTTCGGGGTCAGTTGAGCTTCTGCAAATCTGGAATATTTGTTTGTCGTTCAACATCCCGTGCAGTCCGTCGGAACAAAGAAACAGCATGCTGTCATCCTTAAGGCGCTCCATAAAAACTTGTGGTTTTTCAAGTGTATCGCCACCGAGAGCTTGTGTTATAACATTTTTTTCGGGGTGGGTTCTCATCTCCTCATATGTTATCATCCCTCTTGTATAATATTTCCAAACGAGGCTATCATCGGCGGTTATTAATTTTATGCCCGAAGAAGATATAATATACGCCCTGCTATCGCCAACATGGCCGATTAATACATCCCGGTAGGCTCCATTTGTTTTAAGAATGAGCGCAACCGTTAAGGTTGTGCCCATTCCTTTTTCACTATGGCTGGTTTGTGCTACATTTTTAATTTTTTTATCAATATAAAAAATAACTTCCTGCAATACTTGCTTTAATTCGCCAGGATTTATTCCTACTTTTTGTGCAAATTTTTTATATTCCCCATAAACAAAGAACTGTATAATTATGTTTTCTGCTTCATGCGAAGCAATTTCCCCTGCTTTATGTCCCCCCATTCCGTCAGCCACAAGTAAAACAGTTTCTATGGGACTACTGGCATCGGCAACTATTTCCGAGCGAACAGAATCCTCGTTCAGCTTTCGCTTTCTGCCGACATCAGTGAGAGATATAAAATTATCACTCATATTATACCTGTACAAATATTAGTTCAACATTTTCACCAAGAACAATTTTATCATGCGATTTGAGAATAACATGATGTACTTCTTCATCATTAACAAAAGAACCGTTTGTACTTCCGCAATCATAAAAATGGAACTCGTTTTTATCCGGTTCCTTTCTTATTCTGCAATGTATTCTCGATATGTCGTCATCGTCAATCGGAATGTCGCAGCAGCGTGGATTTTTTCCGATGATAATATCTTCTTTTGTCAAATCGAATTTATCATTTTTTCGTTTTCCTTTTTTCACTACCAGAAACCCAAGTATTTCCGGTTTCTTTTTCTTTAAGCTTACTGTTCGGTCACTCTCATCTTCATAATCGGAACTTCCTGACGAATCCCTGTAATCGGTTTCATCAATTGTTTCGTCATCGTTTTTGGAATTGAAGGAGTCTGCGCTCTCATCAAATGATTCCCAAAATTCAGTTTCGTCATTATCTTTTTTTGCCATTTTTTCCTCCGGGTTTTGTTAAAATAGTTTAATTCTCATCTTAAAATCATAGACAGATATTTCATCGTTGTCTTTTAGCGGCAGATCACCTTCTATTTTTCTACCATTCAAGAAAGTATTCCCTTTTCTGCTAAGGTTTCTTATGTAATAGCGTGTATCCTTTTTATAAATTTCAAATTGTTCCCTGCTAATTTTTTTGTCAGGGTCAACCAGAACAACATTGGCAGTATCTCCTCTGCCGATTACGACTTTAGTTCCTCTTAATGCAAGATGTTTTCCGCTCATCCTACCGGCGGTAAAAACAACTTCGCCGAAAGCCGGTGATTGTGGTTTTGGATCAGGACGCGGAGGGGGAACTGAAACTGGGGTGTAAGCCTCCCTTGAATCGTTCTTTTTCACTACTATAGTACGTGCTAATTTATCATGCCATGTTTGTTTCTTGGGGTCCCATCCAGCCCATAGAAAACCTAACCCAAAAACAAGCCCGGAAATTGCTTCAAGCGCAAAAAATCTACCAAGTGATTTAGCGAACGACAAATTTTCGTTTGTTTCCTCGGTTCTTATTTCAACACCGGTTGCCATTTTACCAAGTGTCCCGCCTTTCATATTCAATAATACATGGTAAAGA
>JAIOIM010000452.1 GCA_019912505.1 Ignavibacteriaceae bacterium | reverse complement strand
CTCAACATCCCGCCAAGATTTGAATCCCGCGTTTCTGCAACTGATACCGATTCTAAAAATTCATTCAGTTCGTTTTCATGGAAAAATACTATTTTATTTTGTTCGAGTTGCTTTTTTACATTTTCGATATTCATATCTATCTCGTTAATTTATTCAGTTAGATTAAGTTTTTAGAAAATGGTTTCGCTTCGGGCATAGATATCATTATCTCTGTGTTAGCCTGGTATTGTTATTGTAACAGCTAAATTTTATTAAGAGTTATTAAAAAAAATAACTTAAAATTAGTATATTTGTTCCGACACCATAAAAATACAATAAGAAATCTTATGAAAATTCAATTGCTGCTGTTTCTGTTTTTTGTCCTTTTTTTATCCCTTGTTAACGCTCAAGATCAAATAGAAGAAAAAGGATATTTTGCTCATCCCGTTGCTACCCCCAGCGGATTGGTGTTTACCGACAACTATGCCTCATCAGTTTATATTCTTAACAGCGGCAAAGTTAAATCAATTATTTCTTCGCCAAATTGCGGCAGGTATTTTTCAATCGACAAAAGCAAAAATCTAATCGGCTTTAAACTAATTGATGATCAAGGAACTCAGGTGCCGGCACTGTTTAATTTATCTGAAAATAAAACAATATTTTTAAGCGATGTACAAACCCTTGCCGGACAGCCTTCATTTGCCGATGACGGCTCGGTTGCATTTACTGTTGGTAACAATCTTTTTGTAAATACTTTATTATCCTCTGAACAATATGAACTCGGCTGTTACTCAAACATTGCCCCGATATCACCCGATGCAAAGTATGCAGCATTTAATGACGACAACGATCAAATTTATTTGATTAATCTTCAAACAAATAAAAAAATAAAAATAAGCGATGATAAGTTTGGATATTTTAATCCACTCTGGTCGCCTAATTCAAAATATTTGTTATACTCCTCGTTAGGCGGCTTGCTATATGTCCACAATTTAGAAGAAGGCACAAACCTATTTGTTGGTGAAGGTTATTCTCCATCATGGGCTAATATTTCATCAACTATTCTGTTTTACAAAAAACAAATCGAAAACATGAAACTTCTAAACACTGATATTTATATTTACAACATCACCAAAAGAAAAATTACTCAAATAACAAATTCAAATAATATTAATGAAATAGACCCTGTTTTTTCGGCAGAGGACAAAGAGATAATTTATCTAACATATAATAGTAATGAAGTTATGCGGGCTTCGTTCCAAAACAATAACGGTACACTAAGCCAGCCTGAAATGCTTTATCAAACCAACGGTGTAAAACCGGTTTTTACAAATATTAATGCTGCACAAAAATCAATAACCGAACTTGATATACCGTATGTTCATCAAGTTTATGATACACCCGACTGGCATAACGGGCATTGGTCTTGCGCCCCAACTGCCGCCTCAATGGTACTGGCATATTACAAGCTGCTACCAAAATGGGAAGGATGGTGCTCATCGCCATCACCCGGTCATACAAATCAATATGGAAGATATGTAGCCGACAGGTATAGATATAAAGAATACTATTTTCAGTCGGCATCCGGTGACCCAAATGGGAATAATGCGTGGGGCGGTTACGGTTTTATGTGGGGTTCAGGTTCGCCGTATACGCGGATGGCAAGCTATTACCAAAAGCATATATTGAGTGCTTCACAATCGGAATCTCCCCCCTATTCCGAGGCTAAGGCAGAGGTTGAAGCCGGCTACCCTTATACAATGTGTGTGCTGTTAACTACTGCCGGGCATTTGATTATTGCACACGGGCTTTACGCCGAACGCACTTTAATTTTCAACGATCCATATGGAAATAAAAATACTGCCGGTTATCCGAGTTACGATGGCAAAAATGTAAAATATGACTGGCCGGGGTACAACAATGGTTTCCAAAATTTAAGCCAGGTTGCATGGTGTATAAAACATCGTTATGAAAACCCTTCTGCTCAAGATTCTATTGTTGATGATTTGGAGTTTGAAGATGGCTTTTATTTAAACACAAAAGCGCCCGCATCGATGAGTAAGTGGCTCGATAAAAACCAGGGTTACAATAATCATTTTTGGTACGCAAAAACAAACGCCTCGGGCATTAAAGATACATGTTATGCAATATGGCGTCCATATCTTTCTCAATCTGGTTATTATGAAGTATCTGCATACATTCCATTTTCGAATGCTACGGATGCACGGTATAAAATTTTGCATAATCAGGGACAGGATACCGTAATCATTAGTCAAAAAGATTTCAGTAACGAGTGGGTTTTACTCGGCAAATACAATTTTAATGCAGGCGGTGGAATGGTTCGGCTGGGCGATGCATCATCGGTTGCAGGGGAAGAAATAATTTTTGATGCTGTAAAATGGAGCTATGTAAGTCCGCTTGTAAATGTTACTGACGAGGATATTATCCCTAAAAAGTTTGAGCTATTACAGAACTATCCCAATCCTTTTAACCCGGCAACAACAATTAAATATGAATTGCCATTGG
>JAIOIM010000451.1 GCA_019912505.1 Ignavibacteriaceae bacterium | reverse complement strand
TACGTTGTTTTTACTATAGGCTTTATACTTATCGGAAGAGTTTGGTTTGAGGGCTTTGGTTCGATAGCAACTTTTCTCGGTCTGATAACCGCAGGTATCGCTATTGCCCTAAAAGATCCATTAACAAATCTTGCAGGGTGGCGTTTATACTCGAGCGAAAACCTTTTACCGTAGGGGACAGAATCCAGACTGGTGATGTTGCCGGAGATGTTATCGATTTAAGAATCTTTCGGTTTACGCGGATGGAAATTAGTAACTGGGTTGATGCTGAGCAAAGAACCGGAAGAACGATACACGTACCAAACGGGAAGGTGTTTACCGAATGGCAGGCAAATTACAGCACCGGTTTTCAATATATTTGGAATGAAATTAGTGTGCTGGTTAGAACACAATGCAAACTATTTTATTAATGTTGAAATTGGATTATTCGGCATTAAAAATGTTTTTAAAGAAGACCATGAATAGAAATATTCACCGGAAGGTTCTTCTTCTCTTATTGACATAGGTAAACCAACTCCAGAAAAATATTGAAAATGTAATTCCTTTATTTGTTCATCTGATATTGGAAAATCTTCTTTAGCTGAAATAATACTATTCCAAATGTCTTCAACTATTAAAATGCGTTCAGCTACACTTAATTTCTTTATGTGTTCTATTGAATTAGAATTAATTTGTTCATTCATAACGAATAACCTTGTTTCCTTTCTGATCTAAACATAACTCTACATTAATTATTATTCAATCTTTTGTTAGGTGCCCAACAGCGTATTACCCCGCAGAGCGGGACGAGTTATTAATACACAACACTGTAGTTAATATTATTTAATAGATTTCCTTCTACTCTTTTAATTGCCTTGGATGTATATAAGAACCAACATATTCTTTCGGGATAACTACGCCCCGAAAGGGGTTAAAAATATTTTATCGAGCATCTAAAATACGAGTTGACTTTAATCGGAATAACTGGTTAGGTTACTTCCTACAATTACATCTAATTTTTCATATGGTCCGGAAGTGTAATATCTATAATTTTACCGTCGCTAAATTTTACACTAAATCCCAAATTTTCTAGTATAACTGCATAAAGGATTGACATACCTATAATAAAAAATAATCTACCAGGAAGTTCTAGATCTTCTTTTGCACCATCAGGTTTGTCACCCGAATACATCACAAAGCCATCATCTAATGCAGCAACTTTTAATTTACCCCAATCATAATATTCACGATGTGGAACTAGAAATTTTGCAATAAGTTTTTTTATATCGGGACTATTTAATGAAAGTGTCTCAAAGCTATGCGCAAATACATTTCTTATTTTTCTCAATATTTCAATATCGTGAAAAACATCTGAGTCAATCCAACCAGAGCAATAGGCAATATTTACTTTTGATGAAAACGTTGAAAAGGCTCCATTTTCAGAAAATAATTTTTTACGCACATCACTATTTCCGTGTGAATAATATTC
>JAIOIM010000450.1 GCA_019912505.1 Ignavibacteriaceae bacterium | reverse complement strand
CCCCATACCATCAAAGCCAAGTTCCATGAAATTGGTGTTATGAACCAGCCATAAACTGCAACAAGTGTTGCTAATATTTTGGTTATCACAGCAGACCAAAACATTACGCCGCTCGGCTTAATAGACCAAAAAGGTCCGCGTGTTCTTGTTAAAAAAATTGTTAAATGTCCGGCTATGGCTAGTTTGAGAAATATAAAAGATTGCACGGCATCTTTTGTAAGATGAAGGACTTCTTCCCCAATATAAAATATACCGAAAGAACTTATAACACCAATTAGACCAAGAAAAGTTGCCATACTTAAGACAACCCTCATGTCCCATCTTTCGGGTAATTGTGAATACTTAACATTATCATATGCAATTGCCATTATCGGGGCATCATTAAATAACGCAAGAAGAACAATCATTAAAGCGGTAACCGGGTAAAAATTAAAAACAAGAATAGCAAGTGTTATAAAAAATAAAACCCGGATTGTTTCTGCAATTCTATATATTGCATAACTGTTCATCCTCTGAAAAATTTTGCGACTCTCCTTCAAGGCGTCTATTATAACCGATAGACCCGGCAGAGTAAGAACAATATCTGCCGCTGATTTTGCAGCATCGGTTGCCCCGGCTACCGCAATTCCAACGTCAGCTTTTTTTAAGGCGGGAGAATCATTAACACCGTCTCCGGTCATTCCGACTATGTGTTTTTTTGCCTGCAACAACTCGACAATTCTATACTTGTGCTCCGGAAAAACTTGTGCAAAACCATCCGTATTTTCAACAATTGCACTTGCCTCTTTTTCTGGTTTATCAAGAAATATGGATGCTTCCAAAATATTAGTTTTAAGATTTACTTTCTGTGCAATCTGTTTTGCAATTGCAGTATGGTCACCGGTTATCATCTTAACGCTTACACCCAAACTTTGTGCAATTTTAATTGTTTCCGCAGAGTCATCGCGCGGCGGATCAAAAAGAGGAATTAAACCAACATACTGCCAGTTTCCCTGTTCGTTTATTCTTGCGGTACCAAGTGTGCGAAACCCCTTTGTCGCAAAATCATCAATTTGTTCATTGATTAGTTTTGTTATTTCTTTTTTGTTAACACCGCCAATAAGTGATAATAATGCTTGCGGGGCACCCTTGGTTATTTGAAAACTATTGTTTTGTTTATCGGTAACAGTAACTTCACTTCTTTTTATTACAGGGTCAAAAGGTTTGAAATTTGTTATTTGATAAGAATCTAATCTGGCAAGCAATGTTTGCACAGATTTTGTTTTATTAATTATTGCCGTATCAATCGGGTCTTTATCTTCTTCCCTTGATGCAAGGGATGCAAATAATAAAACATCATCGGAAGTAAAACCATCAAATGCTTTTACCTCGGCTAAAGTTAATTCGTTTTTTGTAATTGTGCCTGTTTTGTCGGAGCACAAAATATCCATGCCCGCCATTTCTTCTATCGCCACCAACTTACTAACAATGGCTTTCTTTTTTGCTAATGCCGATGCACCTACAGCCATGGTTATAGATAAGACAGCAGGTAAAGCAACCGGTATTGCCGCAATTGTTAACACTAATGCAAACTGAAGCGTATCAAAAAAACTTTCATGTCTAAAGAAGGAAACCATAAATATAATGGCAACCATAAACGCAGCAAGGACGATTAAGTAGTTGCCTATTTTTACAACCGCTCTTTGAAAATGGCTAATTGTTTTGGCTTCTTCTACAAGTTTTGCGGTTTTTCCAAAAAATGTATTTGTTCCTGTCGCCACAACAAGCCCGTTCATTTCACCCTGTCGAACAATTGAACCTGAAAAAGCAACATCCGAACGGTGTTTTTCAACAGGTAATGATTCACCTGTTAATGCCGATTCATCAATGGAAAGATAATCTCCGTCAAAAAGTTTTATATCAGCTGGAATAATATCTCCAAGCCGCACACGCACAACATCACCCGGGACAAGTTCCCTTGCAAATACTTCCCCCCACTTTCCGTTACGCAGAGCTTTTGCGTTAAGTGCCAACTTCTGTTTTAGTAAGCTTATTGCATCGTCAGCCTTGTATTCTTGCCAAAACCCTACAGCAGCATTTAAAACAAGAAGAATAACAATTATCCAGAAGTCTTCCCAATGATGGATTACAGCCGATAAAATTGCCGCTGCTTCAATCATCCAGGGGATTGGACCCCGGAAGTAGCTTAAAAATTTTAAAAACGGATTTACCGTCTTTTCAGAAATTTCATTATAACCGTATTCATTTATC
>JAIOIM010000051.1 GCA_019912505.1 Ignavibacteriaceae bacterium | reverse complement strand
AGTCGTTGCCGGGCGTAAAATTTACACGACTTTCATGCCCGCCCGCGTATGAAAGAGTTTTTATATGCAGGGAAAGATTTTCGGCTGAAACTGAATCAGACATCCGTTTAATCCGTGTGTACAAGCCTTCCTGCGGAAGAGAGAATTGTGCACACAAAAGAAAAAGCGTAACAATATATTTCATATTTATTCCGTTTGTTTGCTGATATCTGTACTGAAAATAGTTTTTAAGAAACAATCTCTTCTTCTTTCACAAGCAAAGCTACATTTTCAATATGAAATGTTTGCGGGAACATATCAACCGGTTTTATTTTTATAAGTTTGTAGCCTGCTGCCGAAAATATTTTTATATCTCGAACCTGTGTTGTGGGGTTACAACTTACATAAACTATTTTATGCGGTTGTAGAGTTATTACATCATTAACCGTGTTTTCGTGCATCCCGCTCCGGGGCGGATCGATAACTATAACATCCGGTTTTGGGATATTATTTTCGATTAACTGCGGAAGAAAACTTTTGTACAGGTCGGCTGTAACAAATCCAACATTTTCAATGTTGTTTAATTTTATATTTTCGTTGGCATCGGCAACCGCCGACTCAACAGTTTCAAAAGCATAAACTTTTTTTGCCCCGCTTGAAATATAAATTGATATTGTACCTGCGCCGGAGTAAAGATCGTACACTATCTCTTCACCGGTTAGCCCCGCATAGTTTAACACGGTTGAGTACAAGCGTTCTGCTTGATGTGTGTTCGTCTGGAAAAATGAATTTGCACTTATCCTAAATTTATACTTGCCGATAGAATCGTAAATAAAACCGCTGCCGAAAAATATTTTTTCATGATCACCCACAGCTACGGCGGCTTTTTTTAGGTTTATATTATTGATAACCGTTTTTATCTCAGGAACTTCTTTCAGCAGAGTTGTTGTGTACTCATTCATCATGTCATCATTTTCGTACGAAGTTACGAGGTTAACCATAAGGTCATCTGAATTGTGCGAAAGTTTTATAACGAGATTTCTGAGATAACCCTCATGAGTATTAGTCGAGTAGATTGTTGTGCCGCGCGACTTAAAAAAATCCCGTGTAAGATTTAGTATTTTGCTGCTTACGGGTGACTGAAGGTAACAGATATTTATGTCGAGAATTTTATCAAACATCCCCGGGATGTGAAGTCCGAGTGCAAAATTTCTATCGATATCCTTGCCCGAAGATATTTCATCAAGTGTAAGCCATCTTTTGCCGCCGAAAGAATACTCCATTTTGTTGCGGTAATGAAAAACTATTTCGGACGGCAGGATTGGTTCAATTTCAAAAATGCTCAATCCTCCGAGCCGCGTAAAGATTTCTTCAACCTGCTGCTGTTTATATTTTGTTTGCGATTGGTAGCCGAGATCCTGCTGTTTGCATCCGCCGCATGTTCCAAAATATTGACACTCTGCTTTTACTCTTTCGTTCGATGGCGAAATAATTTCAATAGCTTTTGCTTCGGCATATGTTTTTTTGATTTTGTTTAGTTTGGCTTTTACTACATCACCGGGGTAAGAGCCGTTTACAAAAACAACATATTTTTTCTCGTCATTATTTTCTTCACCGGGGAAAAATATATCGCGGTTTACTTTTGCAATTCCTTTTCCTTCAAACGCATATTTTTCTATCGTAAATTCAAAAACATCACCCTTTTTTATCGTCATTTTTTTCTCGCCATAATTAGTTTGAACCCCATGTAAGCATCACCGCCGAGTTTTAAGTAAGCATTGGATTCATGACTCATTTTGTTCAATAATTTTTTGTAGTATGATCTTTGGCTGTCGTTAAGAGTATCCATATTGTCTTTTAGTAATTTTGCGCTGCCGGTATAAAACGCTTTTAGCGTGTCCGATAAATCTTTCTCCCAAAATACTTCGAAGTTCCGCTGCTCGTAGTAGCTCACTGCGTCATCGGTAAATAATGGGTTAAGATTTGAATAATCCCAAATATCCTGCACAAAGTTGGGCGGCTGTTTTGATAAGTTAACTACCTCGCCTATGCAAATAGTGCCGCCAGGTTTTAGTATCCGTTTGATTTCTTTTACAATTTTATTCCGTCTTACATCCGATATTGAACCCTGCGCATAGACCGCATCAAACTGTTCAGTCGAAAAATCGGTGTATTCATAGTCCATAAGTTTTACGTTTATTGCCGGAATATTTTCAGCGGCAAGTCTTGCAAGCATAAGAGATTCGTGGTCTTCCACAATAACCTCTATTTTAGCAGCTGCACTTTGTAATACTATTTTTGCAGCGTCCACTGTGCCGGAGCCTATCATTAAAATATTTTTATTAGCAATGCCATAGTGGTTTAAAAAATACCGAGCCTGTTCGCTTCCGCCAGGTAATAGAATCAATATAATCTCCGATAAAGTTTGGGATGCAAAGTTAACAAATGATTGAGTGTAATAAAATTGATGAATTGGGGGATAGGTATTGTATAAAGCCTGATTGATTGCATTTAATAAATCTGTTTCTTAAGCTAATTGCAGGCGGCTTCGCTTACCCGCCGATTGATAATGCCAAATGATAACCCAATAAGCGAAGTAAGACAAAACAATTTATTGAATGGCTGTATGGCAGTATGTTTCTATTATTTATTGAAAAATAAAAAATATCATTGTCGTCGTCTTAAAATGAAGATCTGATTTGATGCCTCTATTTCAGAGCTTTAGTTACATGCACTAAAAGCAAATGAGGCTGTAGCCAATATTATATTTTATTATCTTCTTCAGTTCGCTGAAGCGAACGGTAATGTTCTTTCCTACTTAATTTTATGCACGTTGCAGCAAACCGCAATATTTTTATGATCAACGGGAAATAAAAAGAATAGAGAGGAGATTTTTACTAAGGAATAAATCTTTACCCAAGCCCTCTATTTTAATGAATCAGTCCTTTGCAATTTTCAATTGCCGTTTTAGCATTTTATACTCAGGGCAATATTGCTCCACTAACGTCCAAAATTTCGCCGAATGGTTCATGTGAACCAAGTGACAGAGTTCGTGGATAATTACATAATCAATCACTGCCTCTTTATGTTCGAGCAGCCTGTCGTTTAGTGAAATTGTACCTTTTGATGAGCAGCTTCCCCAGCGTGATTTTTGTCGGCGAACCGACACTCTTTTTACAGTAAGCCCTAACCTCCGAGCTAATAAAAAAGTACGCTGCGGTAAATATATTTTTGCCGAGTGTTTTCTGTATACTGTAAATAAATCATCAACAGTTAAAGAAGAGCCTTGCGGACTTTCTATAAATAGTGTGTTATCTTTTTTTTTGAATGTATGCCTTTTACGAAATAGATTAAAACTCTGCTCAATATTTATTTCGTTGCCGAACAGAGAATTTTTCTTTTCTTGTTTTTTCAGAAGGTTTATGTTTTTGTTTATCCATTCCCTGCGTGTATGAAGGAATCGTTTTCCCTCTTCAACCGACACTCGGTGCGGAATGATAAGTTCGAGAGAGTTGTTAACTATACGCATCTGCAGTTGCTTTGCGCGACTACTTTTGCGTACAGTGTAAAATATTTTATGCTCGCCGAGTAATATGTAGTCGGGTTGAATTAAGATTTTGTTAGCCATTGTTTTCAGTTATTTTCAGCTTTCATTTCCGGTTAACTTCGGGCTTTATGCCCGAAGATATTCCACTACAAAGATGCGGTTAAACCGCTTCAGCGGTTTTCTTTTTTCAGGTTAAAGCAATTTTTTTATAAGTAGTTTTATCTTTCGAATCCTGCAGCGCTACACCAAGATTAGTCAGCTCATTTCTTATTTTGTCAGCCATTGTATAATTTTTATTCAGCTTTGCTTCGGTGCGTAAGTTTATCAGCAGTTCTATCAATTCATTTTCGAGGGATGCTCCGGTTTCTTCAATTGCGCTAAAGTTAATTATGCCTAGAACACCCTCAGCCGTGCGGGTTAAAAATTCTTTTACGCCGTTGTAAAATTTATGTCCCGGTTTTTCGTTTTCGGTTATGGCTTTATTTGCTTCGCGAATAAAATCGAACACAACCGCAACAGCCTGCGGCGAATTAAAATCATCATCCATTGCCGACTCAAAGGCATTGTAAAATTTATCGAAATCGAACGTAACTTCTTTATTTGTGTCCTCTTCCTTTAGTTCACCGACAATTTTTAACCTTAGGTTTTCTAATTTTTCCAAACCTTTTTGGGCGGCTTGCAACAAGCTCTCGCTAAAGTTTAAGGGACCGCCGTAATGCGTTTGAGCGAACAATAATCTTATTGCTTCGGCAGAGTAAACTTTTAATATATCGCGTGCGGTAAAAAAATTGCCGAGCGACTTACTCATCTTTTCATCATTAATATTTAAAAACCCAAAGTGGAGCCAGTAATTAACAAATGGTTTTCCGTTTGCGCCTTCACTTTGTGCAATTTCATTTTCATGATGCGGAAAAATCAAATCATTTCCGCCCGCGTGTATGTCGAATGTTTCGCCGAGATGTTTGCAACTCATCGCCGAGCATTCGATATGCCAGCCCGGTCTGCCGTTGCCCCAGGGGCTTTCCCAGTACGGTTCGCCTTCTTTTGCTTTTTTCCACAACGCAAAATCAAGCGGACTTTTTTTCGCTTCGTTAATTTCAATGCGCGCACCCGATTCAAGGTCTTCGGTATTTTTGCCGCTTAACTTACCGTAGCCGTTAAAGAGTTTTACATTGTAAAATACATTTCCGTTTACATTATAGGCAAGCCCTTTTTCTTCAAGAGTTTTTATCATCATTATTATTTCATCAATATGCTCGGTTGCTTTCGGGTAGATGTCTGCTTTCTTTACTTTTAGTTTGGCAATGTCTTCAAAAAAAGCGTCGATATATTTTTGCGTTATCTTGTTCGTCTCAACTTTTTCTTCGTTTGCCTTTTTGATGATCTTATCATCGACATCAGTAAGGTTCATTACAAATTTTACGTTAAATCCTTTGTACTCGAAATATCTTCTTATAATATCGGAAACCACAAACGAGCGACCGTTGCCGATGTGAAAATAATCGTAAACTGTAGGTCCGCACATATACATTTTAACATTCATCGGAACGAGAGGTTTAAATTCTTCTTTTCTTTTTGTAAGTGTGTTATAAACGGTTATCATTAATATTCCTAAACAGTATTCAAATTGTTGTGCAAATATAAAAAAACTATAGGATACGTAGGTTACATTC
>JAIOIM010000449.1 GCA_019912505.1 Ignavibacteriaceae bacterium | reverse complement strand
ATTTTCAGTCCTTTGCTCTACCGACTGAGCTACCTGCCCTCAAAAATTCAGAACGTAAAAATAAGCGATTTTATTCTAATCTCAAATCTATTTTTAACTTTTTTGGGATAAAAACGAAAAATAAATGCCAGTACCTGCTTTTTTAAAATAAAAACCCCTCATCTCAAAAATGAGGGGTAGCTCGTACAAAGTAGGAACTTTGGAAATTAAATTATTCCTTTTTCTTTCAATATTTTTTCTACAGTTAGAGAGCCAATCTCCTGAAGATCGTATTTTACTCTTGTAGAAGGTTTATTGATTTTTAGAATTCGTCCGAGGTCAATAGGCGTACCGATAATTACAGAATCGCAATCAGTATTGTTTATAGTATCTTCAAGATCTTTCATCTGATCTTCGCCATAACCCATTGCCGGCAGCAGAACACCGATATTAGGATATTTTTTATAAGTATCCGTAATCGATTTTACTGTAAACGGACGCGGGTCAACTATCTCAGCCGCACCGTAATTCCAAGCGGCAATCATACCGGCGCCATAAGCCATTTCGCCGTGTGTTAGCGTAGGACCATCTTCAACAACAAGCACACGTTTGCCTTTTATTAATTCAGGTTTCTCAACAAATAATGGTGAGGCTCCGTCAATAATCTGTGCACCGGGCGCTACTTGTCTTATACTTTCTCTAACTTTCATAACATTTGCCGGTTCGGCAGAATCTATTTTGTTTATAACCGCTACATCAGCTAATCTTAAAGCTGTATTACCGGGGTAGTAAGTTAGCTCGTGACCAGCCCTATGGGGATCTACAACTGTAAAAGTTAAATCGGCTTTATAAAAAGATAAATCATTATTGCCTCCATCCCATATTATAACATCGGCTTCTTTTTCTGCTTCGCGAAGAATCGCTTCGTAATCCACACCCGAATAAATAACACTGCCCATTGCTATATGCGGTTCATACTCTTCAATCTCTTCAATTGTACATTCATGTTTTTTGAGATCTTCAAGTGAGCCGTAACGCTGAACTTTTTGTTTTACTAGGTCGCCGTAAGGCATTGGATGACGAATTGACACAACTTTTTTTCCGGCTGCTTTTAATACTTCAACAACTTTGCGTGATGTTTGAGATTTACCACTGCCGGTTCTAACTGCTACTACCGCAATTACCGGTTTTGTACTTTTAATCATTGTTTCTTCACCGCCAAGGAGTTTGAAAGAAACGCCAGCCGCATTTACTATTGAAGCTTTGGTCATTACATAATTAAATGGAACATCTGAATATGAGAAAACCACCTCGTCAACCTTGTATTCTTTTATCAAACTAACGAGATCTTTTTCGTCATAAATTTTTATACCTTTCGGGTACAATTTGCCTGCTAATTCTGCAGGGTAAACTCTACCATCGATATTTGGAATTTGGGTTGCAGTAAAGGCTACAACATTGTAGTCTTCATTGTCGCGGTAAAAGACATTAAAGTTATGAAAGTCTCTTCCTGCGGCACCCATTATTAGAACATTTTTTTTGGACATAAGTACTCCGCTATTCTACTGTTACGCTTTTAGCTAAATTACGTGGTTGATCCACGTTTAAACCTTTTTTTACTGCTATATGATATGCAAGCAGCTGCAACGGAATTACAGTAAGAATAGGCATTAACATTCTTACTGTATCCGGTATTTTTATTGAATAATCTACAAGTTTATCAATTGTATCGTCATGCTCGCTTGCTATGGCAATTGTTCTCCCTTTACGTGCTTTTACTTCCTGAATGTTGCTTATAATTTTTTCATAAGTCGAGTCCTTTGGAGCAATAAACACTGCGGGCATATTTTTATCAATTAATGCGATGGGACCATGTTTCATTTCTGCTGCAGGGTAGCCTTCGGCATGAATGTAAGAAATTTCTTTTAATTTGAGTGCACCTTCAAGGGCAACAGGGAAATTGTATCCCCTGCCGAGATATAAAAAGTTTGAAGCATCTTTAAACTCTTCAGCAATACTTTCTATATGATCGTTTAAAGTTAAAATCTGGCGAATTTTTTCGGGCAATTTTTCAAGTTCGATGGCAATGTTTTTACCATCTATTAAACTCATATTTCGTTTACGCGCAATTAGAAGCGTTATTAATGCAAGCACAACAAGCTGCGATGTAAATGCTTTTGTTGAAGCAACTCCAATTTCAGGTCCGGCATGAATATACACGCCTCCCTGGCTTTCGCGCGCAATAGTGCTTCCTACAACATTACAGATGCCAAGCGATAGTGCGCCGCGTATTTTAGCTTCTTTAAGAGCAGCTAACGTATCGGCTGTTTCACCGCTTTGCGATATAAAAAATATTGCATCATCGGCGTTTACTATTGGGTTGCGATATCTAAATTCGGATGCGTACTCAACCTCAGTGGGAATTCTGGCAAACTGTTCGAACATATATTCGCCAACCAAACCGGAGTGCCAGCTTGTGCCGCAGGCAGATATAATTATTCTTTTCACACTTGCCAATCGCTCGGCAATAACTTCTAAACCGCCAAGTTTTGCAGTACCTTCTTCAAGTAGTATTCTGCCGCGCATCGAGTTAAATACCGATTCCGGCTGCTCCATAATTTCTTTAAGCATAAAATGAGGGTAACCGCTTCGGTCAATTTCCTCAAGAGTCATCGATATTTCTATGACTTCCTTTTCAATATCGGCATCTGTTATTGTTTTTGCACAAAAATGATCTTTGTAAATTTCGGCAAGTTCACCATCATCTAAATAAACAACCTGGCTCGTGTGAGCAATAATTGCAGAAACATCCGAAGCTATAAAATGTTCGTTATCCCCAATTCCTATTACGAGCGGTGAACCTTTACGCGCTGCAATTATTTTATCGGGCTCGCCGCTGTACACTACTGCTATGCCGTAAGTGCCGTCAACTTCGGTAAGAGCCATTCGAACTGATTTGAATAAATTGTGTCCCCGTTTTAGAAAGCTGTCAATTAAGTGAACTAATACTTCGGAGTCGGTTTGTGATTGAAATGTATAGCCAAGTTTTTGTAAACCTTTTTTTAGAGTTTCAAAATTTTCAATAATTCCGTTATGGATTACAAATAAAGTTTTGTCGTTGTTAAAATGAGGGTGAGCATTAATTTCATTGGGTTCGCCGTGTGTTGCCCATCGTGTATGTCCTATTCCGATGCTTGCTGATAGTTTTAGATTTTCAATCTTTGATTGAAGGTTGCTTACTTTTCCTTTGTTCTTTACTACGATAGGCTGATTGTTGGTAAGGATTCCTATTCCGGCAGAATCATAACCGCGATACTCGAGACGTTTGAGACCGTTTATTAAAACCGGAACGCAATTATTCTCGCCTATGTATCCAACTATACCACACATTAAACACCTTAGATTATATCAAAATTATTTCAAATTTGGTAAGAAAAATACAAAAAGCAGAGCATTTTCCCAAAGAGAAAATGCCCGTAACACTATTTAACTTTTGCTATTTTTTCCGTTACTGTTTTGGTTAGATCATTAAATTTGCAGATTACTTTGTAGAAGTAAACACCGTTTGCAATTTCATCACCATCCTGGTCGCGCCCGTCCCAAGGAATTTTATTAAAGCCGATTTGCATCATTGAAGGGGGTACACTTATATCGCGTATAAGTCTGCCTGCCACTGTATAAACTTTAATTGTTAGCTCCTCCGGCGGAATGCTGCCGCGCAACTCAAAAGTAAAATGAGTATCGTCCTTAAACGGATTAGGATAATTAAATACATTTGTAATATCGGATTGATCGTAAATATAAAAAATAGTTCTATGCGATGTGGTATCGAAAAAGTTTCCCGAAGCATCTTTTGCCAGAACATCTAATGTATGCTTGCCGGTTTTTAATTTTGGTTTCCACGTAAATACTGCCGCATTATTTGGATATGAAGTAGAATCAAAAGTTAAATCAGATGAATAGAAATCAAGTGGGATATTGTTATGCACGATGGTAAAATAATCTCTTCTAAGCGGCATTGGACTGTTATCTTTTAGAGTAATTACCACTTCCGGTTCCGCCGAGATTAAATCGCCATTTAATATTTCTTTACCGTCAAATGTAATATCAAACTGCGGTTTAAGGGAATCGCGGGAGACATAAAATTTATTATTAGTTATGTTATTAAAAGTATAGTACTCCCTTTTCGGATACTCGGCAACCACTTTAAATTTATGCTCGGTAGCCGGTACAAAAGTAGATGTTTTTAATATTTTACTTACCGTAATAAAACTATCAGCCGGTACGGTAATGGTTGCAGAATAATAAGCCGTGTCGGTTGCGGAAGTGTCCTGAGGATTTAGGTAAAACTTAACGCTAACATCCTTGGCATCTGAGTCCCCAAGATTTAATACTTTCATTTCCATAGTATCATCAAAGCCTTGAAGAACGGTATCGGGGGTAAAAAAGAAGTTATTATTAGACAATGCGATATCGGGTAACGGAGTATAATCAATTTGAAGATCGTAAAATTTTATCGGGGATGTTGCCCCAAAACTTGAGTCGGTAATAACGCCATAAAGTTTTAACCTAGTATACCTATCAGGATCGATATCGTCCAACTCCGAGCCGTTTGAGATATTCATAGCTATATTATCCCATGTTTTTGTTGTTGCATTTAGACCCAATAGTCTAAGCGTATAATTTCCTGAGGAACCTGAATTTGCTACTGAGTAATGTAATGAATTCCAAGCGGCAGCCGGACCGATTGAAGGAGAATCAAAACTACCAGATCCTTCTCTATAAGTGCCAGAAAAGACATCAATCTTTGGTGTATAACCGGCAGATCCGATACCTGCATAAACTAAATCATTATACCAATCATAGGTAAATGTTAAATAACCTGCTGTAGGTACATTCGTATTCCATTCTTCCTCGTACAATCCGGTTTCCATATTAAACCGTCTCATCAGGCTATTATATGATTCAAACATAAAAATGTATTTCTCGTATACAAAAAAATACGTAAAATTTATAAAGCTGTCGTCTATAAGTCTGATATCCTCACCAACTTTTGCCCAATTATTTTTAGGATCAAATTTACGGATGGTATATTTGTAACTACCTGTTGACGTTTTATATGCTAAATTATAGACATATTTACCATCAGTATTTAGGGCAAATGTTCCATCCTGCACAACCCCATTTTCCCCATTTAGCATTCCCTGGGGGATGGTTACTCGTGTTGAATCACCAGTCTCAGTATTTACGCGTAAGAGAGAAAAAGCATCGCCGGTTGGAATATATAAAGCTCCGCCTTGATTATCCGGAAACCAAACCATCTGATGCCATATCTTCACTGTTATAGTTCCAATCGAGTCAATCTTGCCCTTAACTGTTCCGCCTTTGCCGGTACCAATTTTGTATAATCTTGAAGCGGTATTATTTCCATAATATCTATGAGCAAAGTAAATGTAGTTTCCATCAGTAGTAATTGTGGATAAATTCATAACTCCGGGTGGGAGCACTAAATTTATGCTGCTGATATATTTTTCTTTACTTGGTTTTGGAGGTAAAGATTGAATATTAAGAATAAGTGCTTTGAGACTATCAGAATAGTTAATGTTATTGAGGCTAAACGATTTTAATTGGGATTCAAAGAAATAAGCACCGTCTTTTCTTTCGTCAGTAATTGAAAAAGTCCTTATCTCGCTCCAATCACTTGAGTCTGTACCGTTATATATTTTTGCCCTCCAGTAATAAATTCCATGGGCTAACATTGGTGTTTTATAATTAAAAATTCCGTTGCTTGCTTTTATTGAGCCCGTTTTGATAATAGGATTACTAAATGAAAGTGAAGAATCAACTTGAAGAAAATATTCTAAAGCAATGTTTAAATAAAGCCCGTTGTCTGCAAATACATACTCAACTCTTCCTGAATCACTAGAAAATCCATTTTCTGGTTTGATGATATTTGCTTTACCAAGGTCATAAACCACAAACGATGCCTGAGCTGCATTGTCTGAGAAATCGGCTTCTTCTATTTGATCAATGCTATTTATTTGAGCTTTCATCGAATATAGATTGCCTTCATTCGGAGCCCACCTGAAGACAACAGAATCTAACTCACCAAAACTACTTAGCTTTTTTATTCCAACCGTATAGCTTGTATCGGCAGAAGTAGCCACTAATTGAACTGAAACGGAATCACCGGGGAATGTTAAACCTAAATTTCTTATTTTTATTTTTACAGATATTGTATCTGTAACTAAAGGTGATTCGGGGTAAATAGAAATATCAGAAGCATTCACAACGAAGTCTGGAAATTTTGGCAGCACTAATTCTAGTGCCGGATCTCCCAACAATGTTGCAAGCGCAGTTTGGCTTATTGTAAAAGGATCATTGGCTGAAAATAACGATTTTGTTAAAAATATTGCCTCGCCGGTAACATATTTTTTATTATCGAATACATTCCTAAAAAATTCTTTAGTCATTATCTTTCCTTGGGACCACCAGGTTAAAGCACTGCTCCCCCAAAAGGAAACACTTCCCTTCCCTTCAACTTTATTAAACTGTTCTCCAAATACATTTTGGTCATCAAAGTGCGCCGTGTAACATGTTACGCTTGTAATAAATGGCAGCTTGTTTCCGTTGTTTAACTGATAGATGTCATCATTATTAAACGAAAAATCCCATTGGTAGCCGCCGCCATGCCCATAATAATTAGCCATTACAGCACCTTCACTAAATGCTGCTTTAATTTCGTTAGGACCGCCTACAAATGGTACATGAGTAGGTTTATTAGGGAACCGAAAGATTTTGGTAGAGTAGACGCCATGGGGAATTAGATAAGAATCATCTATTAAAAGACACTCATCGTTAAACCTCAAAAGGGATTCATCATATGCATCAACGCCTGAGCCGATCAAAATTACATTTTGTTTCCAGAATTTTGAGTTGTCGCCTGGATAATTGACAATTTTGTCAACCAATATATTCCCTTCTGCAACGGTCTCACATGAAAGACGTCCAATTGACATATCGGGGATGTAATCATTACCAATAACAGCAGCAAAGTTATTATCGCTCGCTGCCAGCCCATAGGTGTTTGCGTGGAAAGGCATTGATGGAATAAAAGTTGGGCGACTGTCGGCAACTATTTTTCTAAAATCCCAGCTCAAATCACCGATCAGCACAACATATGCTGGTGCAGGTTGAACCC
>JAIOIM010000005.1 GCA_019912505.1 Ignavibacteriaceae bacterium | reverse complement strand
TAATATATTCCTCTTCTTTTAGAATTCGAGAGTATAATTCTTCTTGAAATTCCTTGGCAAGTTTTGTCCAATCGGAACGTACAAACTCCATCCCAACAAATTCAAGAACTTCTTTGCTGCCGACTTTTAATAACCCTGCATATCTTTTCTTAGCGCCTGTCTCTCCCCCGCTCCTTGCTGAAGTTAAAACAAATTTGCGATAATATTTTTCATATTCAATTTCCAGGGACGACTCAACTTTATACTCCTCGGCTAATCGGTTTCCCCAATATCTGTTAAGGGTTTCTGCAATTTTACCGCCGAATAAGTCGGGATTTATATTCTCACCATCTTTTAATTTTACAAAAAGCGAATCAGTATCTCCGTAAATTGTTTGGTAACCTTGCTCGCTTAAAAACTTTCTACTGCCGATTAATAAAAATTGTCCTGTGCCGGTTATTGCTGATGGCAAATCCGGGTGATAAAACCTGCATCCGTACGAACCCATTACACCGTAAAAACTGTTCATCAAAATTTTTATTGCCTGCGAAAGATATTTATCGTTTTTAGTTTTCGCTTCGGATCGTAAGTCGAGTAAGTGAGTAATAAAACCTGGGAGGAAATGATGTTTGGAGGAAAATTGATGACCGGACGGAGTTTTAATTGGGTCGATTTCTTTTTTCATTCTCGAAAGAGGATCGATTTTGAATGTTTTAATTATTGACGGGTACAGACTTTTAAAATCGAGGACAACAACATCATTGTAAATTCCGGGCACCGGTTCAAAAACATAGCCGCCGGCTGCATGCCCGGCTGTCTTTATATCTTTTACATTCGATGCTATATAACCAGCTCTATGAAGATGAGGTAAGTAAAAATGATCGAACGCCGCTGTCATCATACCGAGGTTATCGAGCATCAGCCCCGATATTTCCCCTCTTTTTATATACATTTTTAGCAGTCCGGTTTTTTCAAAAATGGCGGTTACAAGTTCCGCATCTTTTAAGTTATACTCTGCAAGTTTTATTTTATCATCAACAAACATGCGTTCAATTTCTTCAACCTTGTTTTCATTTGACGAAATTGTTTTACCCTCGCCGAGAAGAGATTGAGCCACAGTTTCAAGTTTAAAATTTTCAAATGAATAAAATGACGCTCGTAGCGCAACCGGTCCGTCAATTACAACTCTACCCTGAATAAAAATATAATAACTTCCGTTTTGTCTCTTTCTAATAGCTGGCTTACTGCCTTCCCTGCCGATGTTAAATGGAATAGTAAGAGTTAAACATTTTTTTTCGAGGAACAATAAATCGAAACCTATAACGTGCCAACCGATAATTACATCAGGATCAACTTCTTCAAACCAAATTAAAAAGTTCCTGAGTAAATCTTTTTCGTTTTTATAAAATGTAATGTAGCCCGGTACATCCGTCTCCGGTTTACCGACAATAAAAACTTTTTTAATTTCTTCTTCGCCGGTCAAGTGAACAGCTATTGAATAAAGAGAATCGCTTTTTGTACCTGTCTCTATATCGATTGACGCGGTTTTTATTGTCGGTGAAAAATCGATAGGTGACACTTTTGGATTGCGGAAAATTACAAGTCGGTCTTCCCTTTGATATTTACCGGTTACTTCCATACTTAAATTGATGAAGCGTTCCATTAAATATCTTTTTACCGGGTCAATGTCGGCTTCAAAAGTTTTTATTCCCGATGATTCAATAATATTTGCTGCCCGTTTTAAATCCGATTGGGTTGAAAAGTATAGTGCGTCAAGTTGTTCCTCGTCAAATGATTTCAGTTCAAGTTGTTTCCGCTTGTGTGATATTCCGGGAAGATTAAACACCGTATTTCGGGGAATAAAAAAAAGCGGGTTTACATTGTCTATAATTATTTTAACTGTCCCGTGTGCAGGAGTTATCCCATATAAACGTATAATGTTTTTTCCATTTGAGTCAAACCATTCGCCTGTAAGTATAAATACCTTTGATGTAAGCACTGTCAATACTCGTTTATATAATTATAAAATAGCTGTTGAACCTTACGAGTTACTTTGCCGGGCATTCCGCTTCCTATTTTTTGTCCGCTTAGTTCTATTACCGGTTTTACTTCTGTTGAAGTGCCGGTTAAAAATATTTCGTTTGCAGATAAAAGCTCATCCAAACTTATTTTTTCTTCTTTTACAATCATTCCGCTGCCGGTGCATAATTCTAAAATAACCTTTCGAGTTATTCCTTTTAAAACATAATTACTCAATGGTGGGGTTTTTATCACTCCATCAGGAATTATAAACAAATTAGTATGCGACCCTTCCATAACATATCCATCGCGAATTAATAAAGCTTCGGTTGCATCCTGTTCTATTGCTTTTTGTTTTGCTAAAATATTCGGCAGCAGCAAAATTGATTTTATATCGCATCTTTGCCACCGCAAATCTTCGTGAGTGATAGCTTTTATACCATTTTCATTTTCCAACCTATCCGGGGAAATAGGAGTTAACCAGATCATCAAAGTTTGATCAATATTTAGTGCGGGGAATTTATGCTGCCGCTTAAAATCTGAACCGCGAGTTATTTGGATATATACTGAAAAGTTATTTTCTTCAAGTTGATTTAGGGAAACAAGTTCAGCGATAATATTGGTTAGTTTTTTTTTATCCGGTACTTTAAGATTTAATTCTTCAAGACTGAATTTTAATCTATCGAAATGATCATCGTAACGAAAAAGCTTTTTATTATAAGTTCGTAAAAGTTCGTAAACACCATCCGCAAATAAAAACCCTCTATTCAAAG
>JAIOIM010000448.1 GCA_019912505.1 Ignavibacteriaceae bacterium | reverse complement strand
AGAGGGAAAATACTTTATATTATATGCAAAAATCTGTTCTATTTTGTGGCATTCCATTTGTTAAACTAAATACGAACTTAAAATTGAAGGTGATGCGATGAAAAAGATAACATTATATATAACTTTGGCAGCAGCTGCATTATTTATCTCAGCTTGCAGCATAAACGATCCGAACCATTATAATGTTGATAATACTCCCCCCGCGCCTCCTGAAGGTGTGGTAGTTTATAACGGCGATAACCGCGCCGATATTGCCTGGCTGCATAACCGCGAAAGCGATGTTTCCGGTTATAATATTTATTACAACTATTCTTATGATGGCAAATATACCCTAATCGGCTCAACAAGTGATAATTATTATATTGATTATGATGCTGAAAATGGTGTGGAAATATATTACGCTGTTGCAGCATACGATTATAACGGGAATGAAAGCGAATTAAGTTATGATGTAGCTTATGCTATCCCCCGCCCCGAAGGATTTAACGCTTCAATTTTCGATTATATAAATTACCCAAATACAGCAGGGTATTCATTCACTACCTACTCGGCAGTGTACTATAAAGATGCTGACTTTTTCTTTGAAAATTATCAGGGCGAATATTACCTTGACGTTTGGGACGACACTGATATACAGGATATGGGTGCAACAACCGACATTTATGATATCCCTTACGCACCTGAAACAGGGTGGTCGTCAACAAAAGACGAAAAAGCGATTGTCGGACATACTTATGTAATCTGGACTTTTGATAATCATTTTGCAAAGATTAGAGTAAAAAATATTACCCGCGACAGAGTTGTGTTTGATTGGGCATTTCAGTTGGTACCGGGCAGCACAATGCTAAAACCAAAAGCAAAAAGCGGAACCCGTAATACTTCTGATAATGTAATGATTGAAAGGAGAGCAAATAGAGTTAAATTAGAAATTTCTAAGTAAAAGTGTTCTTTTGGTTTTACACCAATTTATTGATTAAATTTAGGCTAAAGATAATGATGATAATTAAACAAAATATGGCGTTAATCATTTTAATCTTTAGCCTTTTTAGTTCTATGGCTTTACCGCAGAATACCAACCTTTTAGAAAAAAAAGATACAGAGAAAACAATAAACCCTGCCGTGCAAACAATCTTTTCCGAAATTGAAAACGCTTTTTCTTCGGGTAATGTTTCCGCACTATCGGCGTATCTTGGTCCGCAAACATATTTTAGTCTTTCAAATGGAATCAACGGATATTACAGTACAAGCCAGGCATTTTATGTGCTTGAGGATTTTTTTAAAATTTACAAGGTTGTAATTTTTAAGTTTAACAATATACAGGCGGGCGGTAATAACCCTTACGCTACGGGTGAATATGTTTTTGAATTAAAAGGCAAACGGGAAACAGCAAAGGTTTATATTTCGCTTAAACCTGCTGGCAGTAGCTGGAAAATAACACAAATTACTATTAATTGATGGTAAAAAAAGCTGTAAAAAGGTTTGAAGGCGATAGGAAATATTTTGCTATCGTTTTTTTTATGTTACTACTTATCCTTTTAACAGGCATCATTACGCCCTATCTTGCCGATATGAAACGTGATGGATGGAAGGAAGAACTTGCCGGCAGAATTTCCAATATCCAACTATCCGTCGACCAAATTTTTAATAAAAAACAAGCGTCCCTTCTTAACACATCTCAATCGTTAAAAAAAGAACTACGGCAAAATCTTGAGAATAAAAGGAAAACATTCGGCGATTTAATTGAACTCATAAACCAGGTTACTTACAAAGATTATGCGGTTCAAGTAGTTGCGCCAAACGGAAAAATAATTGCGTGGAACAGCAAGATAGCTATTCCACAAAACGCAATCTTTCCGTTACAACGTCCGGCAGGTGAAACATATTTTTACAACCGCAAAATAATGACCTATTTAACTGTGATAGATACTCTCTTCATAGAAAACGACCAGTTTTATTTTATTGTAAGC
>JAIOIM010000050.1 GCA_019912505.1 Ignavibacteriaceae bacterium | reverse complement strand
ACTAATTGCCCCTACTCATTTTACACGGGTTCCGCGTCCTGTTAATCTTACTGCTGCAAGCGATACAACAGTTACGGGAAAACGTCAAATTGAGCTTCAATGGAGTGTGAACAGTGAAGAAAATTTGAAAGATTTTTCTGTATCAAGAGCATTCCAAATTAATCCGGCATCAAAAATAACCTTTAGCACAGTTGTGTTAAACTATACAAAAACAACTTATGTAGATTCAGCAATCATCAATTTTTCTGATTCGTTAATGGTTTTTTACTATATTCAGCCCAGAGGGATTGACACTTTCGCGGGTGAAAATTCTGACACTGTAAAAATAACTCTTATTAAATAATCCATTTAGGAGACACTATGACAAAAAAATACTTTTTATTCATTTCCTTAGCTCTTACGCTATTTTTCTTCGGAAGTGTAAACGCCCAGCAAGTTTTGGATGAAGTTGACGTAATTTACGTTGATAACGGATCGGATGGCAACGGTAACGGAACTCTTGGTACTTTTATTAACGATCCTAAATATAAGGAATTTCCTCAAACACAGATTGACCCTACAGTAACTGATGTTTACGGTTGGTGGGAAAATAGCAGCACCGCATATTACTGGGGCGGCACCTCAAGAAGAGCCAGCCGATACGGTTCCGGAAATAACACCGGTGCTTTCGCACATTTTTATTGCACAGTGCCAGTCACCGATTCATATATTGTGTACCACAATATGTATTCGGGCAACGCAACTACAGATGCATACGTAATATTTAAAAGATTTGGCGAACTGAATTGGACGGACAGCATGCGTTATAACATGCAGTACAACATTA
This sequence comes from Ignavibacteriaceae bacterium, assembly GCA_019912505.1. Lineage (GTDB taxonomy): Bacteria > Bacteroidota > Ignavibacteria > Ignavibacteriales > Ignavibacteriaceae > CG2-30-36-16. Next base: position 2,748 of record JAIOIM010000050.1, on the reverse strand, counting down.
CACCTGCTACCTTATCAAGTTGGTGGCCGCTTGGTATTATTGATTTATTTGCACAGGACAGCGCGCTGACTGTTGAAGTAGGTCTTGATTCAGTTGGCTCAAACACTTTAAGAGCAGATGCTGTTGCCTTATTAAGAAGCCGTGCATCCGGTCCTGATATCGAATTCGGCGCTAGAAAATTCACCCGTATGGTAATTGACCCTGTAACCGGCGATACAACATTAAACGATAGTTTCTACAGTGACCGCGTTGCGGTTCAATTTCCGCAAACAAATTTTAGAGACAACAATTTCTCTACCAGAAATCTTACTCTTTTTAACCTCGGCTCACAAACTTTAAATATAACTTCATTCTCAACACAGACCAGCCGCTTTACAACAGTAACAGCTGCTCCATTATCAATACCTGTCGGGGGTAAAGCCGATTTGGTTATAAAATTTGATCCCCTTGGTGAAGAAGTTACTCTTGATACATTAACAGTTTTCAGTAATGATAATGCCGAACCGGAAGCAAAGATTGCCTTAATCGGTGAAGGTCTTAATTACAACTTTATATTGAACGCGAGCCTTGATGGTTCGGAACCACATTATAATATTGCCAACGCTACTTTCGAGAGAATAGGTACCGGATGGTTGGCATCTACTCCTTCTCCTTATGTGTTCCCGGTTCCCGGCGGCAATATAAAGAGTATTGTAAATACAGGAGATCAAACCCAGGCAGTTGGAATCTATAGGTTTCAATTACCCGATGCAAATTTTGGAAACTATTACATAGAATTCGGCGGTCCCTATACCGGCAACGCCGCAACTTCATCACTCGTAGAGATAACAACTCCATTTGTTCCTGATACAATGGTTGTAACCGGGTTTAATCAAAATTTAGATTTTGGCGGACCAAAATGGAGCCGTTTAGGAGGCAATAGAGTTTTTGCATTAAACTCTGGCGGCGAATCAGTTGTTAAGTTTTCTAACCCTGCTGCTGCTGGTTTAATTAGGTTAGATTTATTGAGACTAAGAATGGTCCCGATTGCTCCGGCTATCAGTACAAACTTAGACCCTGCAAGACTACTAAACTTTGGTTCAGTTTCAATTTATGATTCAATCCGTCTTGCTCAGTTTAACTATCAAAAAAATATTGAAGTCAGTTCAAACGGTGAAACACCATTAGTTATTGATTCAATGTGGTTAGCAAGCGGAAGCGTTTATCATGCAGATAACATGCCTCAATTTCCGCTTACATTGCCGGCTATCGATGGTACCTATAATTTGTTAATATCTTATTTGCCGTCAGACATTCGTCTTGAAAGAGATACTTTGTTTGTTCGGTCAAACTCTGCAAACGATAGTTTAATTTTTGTTAGATTATCAGGTCAGGGTGTTGGTAACGGTATAACGGTTGATGACCAAGATCCTACAACATACATCTTCCCGGAAATAGTTGACTGGGTTGGAACACCTGATCCATTGAACATCGATAAATGGTATAGAGTAAGCGGCAGCGGTATAAATAATACTCGTTTGTTTACATATATTTATTTTAATCCGTCAAACGGTTTAGAAAAAGTTGAATGGTTCCCGAACTTCCCATTTTTACCCGGCGGTTCAACTGTTGAACCGGATAGTTTTGATATATACGTCACTTCTCCAACCGGTTCCAGCATCTCCACGCCAACAGCTAAATACATTATTAAGCATGTAGATGGTGTGGATACAATTATCTATAACCAAAATTCTACTGCAAACGGCGGAAATGTTAACTCTTCAGGTCGGTTATGGCTTGGTCGTTATACTTTCTTAAGAGGCGGTCAGGATTCACCAGGCGGCGGCACTATCTACGGTTCGGTTGAATTACAGAACGATACTTCACTTGTTTCGTTATTCTATGCCGATTCATTAGTGAACACTGCCCGCAGAGATTCATTTGTACTTAGAGCAGATGCTTTGATACTTGAAGAAGCTGGTGTAACCGGAATTTCTACAGATCCGTTTGTTCTTCCTATGGCTTATGAACTAAGTCAGAACTATCCCAATCCATTTAATCCTACAACTCAAATTAGATTCTCATTACCGATTGAATCTAATGTTGAAATGAAGATTTATGATATACTTGGTCGCGAAGTTGCTACCCTTATAAAAGGCGCATTCAAACCGGGCTCGTATACAATAGAATGGAACGGCAGAAACACTTACGGTGTGCAGGTTGCTTCGGGTATGTACATTTACCGAATAAGCGCAGGCAAATTTGTACAAACTAAGAAGATGATGATGTTGAAGTAATTTTCTTAGGTTATTTTATAAAAAGCGGCAGCAATGCCGCTTTTTTTTTAATGTTCTGTACTATTCTCTCTCTTTATTATTCAGCCTCTTTTATTTATCTTTGAAACGCTTGCTTACATTTATATAAAACTACAATTAGGAATTGAAGTGCGAAACAATAGCAGAGAATTAGTGTCTCTTTTACGAATAGCTATTTATGGCGACAAAATACTGAGAAAAAAAGCTCAAAAAGTTAGCGACATTAATTTTAATACAATTGAAATAATTAAAAATATGTTTGAAACGATGCGCAACGCCTGTGGAATAGGGCTTGCCGCAAATCAGATTGGAACAGATAAACAAATCTTTATAGTTGATATTTCGGTGGTTGAGGGTTATGAAAAAGTTAAACCTCTTGTGTTTATTAACCCCTCAATTAGCGAAGTTTCTGATGAAGAAGTAATCTTTGAAGAAGGTTGTCTCAGTATACCAG
>JAIOIM010000447.1 GCA_019912505.1 Ignavibacteriaceae bacterium | reverse complement strand
TCCTTGAGCTATTCTCGTGGGATAGACATCAATCATTGCGTTCCAAATTGTATCCACACCATTATTTGATGAATCTATTCTAACCCAATCATAATATTTGTATGCGGTATTTTTCATCGAATAATCATTGAACTCTATTTTTGTTACTTGTAATCCCCAAAACAAATCCTCATACGGACGCTCCCAAAATGTACCATCACTTGAAATAAAGTCGTATAAAATATACTCTGAAGAATCTGACTTATTATATGAATAAACAAACTCATTATTATGATTTCTTTCATAGCGAATATTTTCACCATCCGTAATTATTGCATACGTTTTTTTATTTGGCATTATTGTATCACCAATAACTTCTTTATAAAAATAATATACTGGGTAAATGCCATAACAAAATTGCCACATATTCCCAATTTGTAATGGATACCAATTAGTAGTATCTATTTGTGAAAATGATACATTAGAAAAAACAAATATGAATAATACAACTCTTCGGATTTTCATTGCTTCACCTATTGGTAAGTAAAACTATTAATAATTTTATCTGTAACTGAACAAAAAAAAACGGGATAAATTCCAAGTTTGGCGCAAACTTTTACTTTCTACTTTAAAACCCATACCCGCTAAAGCCATCATTCAGTACCTGTTCCAAACCTGTTACATTATATGCGTTTGTAAATTAAATAAATAAATATCATTAATCAAGCACCGGATTAATTTTTTGTTCTTGTATTGCGGGGAGTTAACAGCACACAGATTTACGCTGATAACCACGCCCGAGGCGGGCAAGCGCAGATGTGCGCTGTACTATTTAAAAACTCATCCGTGTAAATCCGTGAAATCCGTGTCTACCCAACTCCGCCGCGGCTTGCCCTGTCCCATTATAATGATATAGGTTTTTTAGATGGTGGGCTTTATATTTGCTCGCAAAAACCGGATAGATTTGAATACGCTAAAACCAGATATTGTGACTGTACAAATAAATGATATTTTAAGATGACACAGCCGCTCATTTAGAGCGGCTATTTTTTTATCTGCCCGAAAAAAATAAAACGATATAAATGGAAATGATAAAAACAGCAAAACTCTTACTCGAAGACGGCACTGAATTTACGGGAAAAAGCTTCGGTTACCCCGGCAACACAAACGGCGAAGTAGTTTTTAATACCGGCATGGTCGGCTACCCCGAAACAATGACCGACCCGAGTTATCGGGGACAGATTCTTCTTTTCACATCCCCCTTAATCGGCAATTACGGCGTGCCGGGCGATGAGCGCGAGGACGGGATGTTCAAACATTTTGAATCGGAAAATATTCACACCCGCGCTATTATTGTTTCAGATTATTCAACCGAATACGCACACTGGAACTCTAACCGTTCGTTATCCGACTGGATGGTTGAGCAAAAAATTCCGGGCATATTCGGGATTGATACGCGCATGCTTACACGCAAACTGCGCGACAATGGAACTATGCTCGGCAAGATTTTAATAAACGAAAACGAAAAAATAAATTTTGATGACCCGAATAAAACCGATCTTGTCGGTGAGGTAAGCGTAAAAGAGCCTGTTGAATATAAACGTGACGGTAAAAAAATAATACTTATAGATTGCGGCACAAAAAATAATATCATCAAAGCGTTCCTCGGCAGAAACATTACCGCACTGCGCGTTCCGTACGATTACGATTTTACAAAAATTGACTGCGATGGTTTTGTAATTTCAAACGGACCCGGCAATCCTAAAATGTGCAGCGCAACAATTGAGCATTTAAAAATAGCTATGGCAAAAAACAAACCGATGCTCGGTATTTGTCTCGGCAGTCAGATACTTGCGCTTGCTGCGGGGGCTGACACGTACAAATTAAAATATGGTCACCGCGGGCACAACCAGCCGTGCAATGAGTTCGGCACAAAACGATGTTATATAACGTCACAGAATCACGGCTACGCGGTTAACTCAAACTCACTCCCAAAAGACTGGCGCGAGTGGTTTGTAAACGACAACGATGGGACAAACGAAGGAATTATTCATATTTCAAAACCGTTTTTTGCGGCTCAGTTTCACCCCGAAGCTTCACCCGGACCGGATGACAGCGAATTTATATTTGATATGTTTGTGAGGGCTTTATGATGATAAAAAAAGGAAAACCTAAAAAAGTTTTAATCCTCGGTTCGGGTGCACTGCAAATTGGGCAGGCGGGTGAGTTTGATTACTCCGGCAGCCAGGCAATAAAAGCATTAAAGGAAGACAGCATTACAACCATACTTGTTAACCCGAATATTGCAACCATTCAAACATCAGAAAACTTTGCCGACAAAGTTTATTTTGTTCCAATAACAACCCTGTTTGTTGAGAAGGTAATAATAAAAGAACAACCGGACAGCATCCTGCTTCAGTTTGGCGGACAGACTGCACTAAATGTAGGCGTTGACCTTTACGAAAAAGGTCTGCTTGAAAAATATGATATCCGCGTACTCGGCACCCCGGTTGAAGCAATTATGGACACCGAGGACAGATTATTATTCGGCAACCGTGTTAACGAGGTTGGGTTAAAAGTTGCCGAAAGCAAAACAGCAAAAAATGTTGAAGAAGCAGTTGCCGGTGCGGAAGAAATCGGCTTTCCGGTTATGGTGCGTATTGCTTATGCTCTGGGCGGGCTCGGTTCGGGTATTGTAAAAACAAAAGAAGAATTAATTGAGAAAGCAGCGCGCGCTTTTAATTTTACAAATCAAATTTTAATTGAAGAATCGCTGCATGGCTGGAAAGAAGTTGAATACGAAATTGTAAGAGATAAATATGATAACTGCATCACCATCTGTTCGATGGAAAATGTTGACCCGATGGGAATTCATACCGGCGATAGTGTGGTTATTGCGCCCGTGCAAACTCTATCGGCACAAGAAAATTTTAAACTTCGTTCTGTCGGAATAAAACTTATTCGGCACCTCGGCATCATCGGTGAATGTAATATTCAATACGCCCTTGCTCCCGATTCGGATGATTACCGCATCATCGAAGTAAACGCGCGCCTCAGCAGGAGTTCTGCACTTGCATCAAAAGCCACCGGTTACCCGCTTGCTTTTATAGCAACAAAGCTTGCGCTCGGCTACGCATTAAACGAAATTGAAAATATTATTACCCGCGAAACATCGGCTTGTTTTGAGCCCGCGTTAGATTATGTAGCATTAAAATTTCCCCGCTGGGATCTTCAAAAATTTCAGCAGGTAAACAGGCAGCTTGGTTCCGAGATGAAGTCAGTCGGCGAAGTTATGTCGCTCGGACGCAGCTTTGAGGAAGTGCTGCAAAAAGCAATACGTATGCTCGATAGCGGAATGAACGGATTCGTCGGTAACGAAGTTGAGTTTGATGATATCGATGTTGAGTTATCAAACCCGACCGATAAGCGTATGTTCGCCATTGCAAAAGCGTTTCAGCTTGGTTACAAAGTTGATAAAGTTTTTGAACTTACAAAAATTTCAAAATGGTTTTTGTATAAGATGAAGAACGTCATAGTTACCGAAACCAAACTGAAGGCAAAGAAGCTTGCGGATATTTCTACCGAACTTTTTGAGGAAGCAAAACAAAACGGTTTTTCCGATAATCAGATTGCAATGCTTACCAGCGCCGATGAAATGGAAGTTAGGGAACGAAGAAAATTTTTGAACATCATACCGGTAATAAAACAAATTGATACGCTTGCGGCAGAGTACCCGGCGCAGACAAATTATTTGTACTTAACATACCACGGTAAAGAGGATGATATTCAGCCCGGTGAAAAAGGGCAGATTGTAGTTCTCGGCAGCGGCGCTTACCGCATCGGCTCATCAGTCGAGTTTGATTGGTGTTGCGTAAATGCAGTTAACGGTGTAAACAAAGCCGGTTATAAATCAATAATGATAAACTGTAACCCGGAAACAGTAAGCACCGATTACGACATTTGTGATAAATTATATTTCGAACAGTTAACGCTGGAGCGTGTGCTTGACATTTGCGATAAAGAAAACGCCGAGGGGATTATAGTTTCGATGGGTGGACAGGTGCCGAATAATTTGTCGATAAAATTACACAAAGCAGGGATAAAAATTCTCGGTACAACTCCCGAACAAATTGATAACGCAGAAAGCCGCCACAAATTTTCAGCAATATTAGACGTGCTTAAAATCGATCAGCCGGATTGGAGCGAAGTTACTACAATTAAAGAAGCAAAAAGATTTTCGTCCGAAGTCGGTTACCCCGTGCTCATTCGTCCGAGTTATGTTTTAAGCGGTGCGGCAATGAGCATTGTACTTTCGGAAGATGAATTGGAAGAGTATTTAAAGAAAGCCACCGATTTAAACCGCGAGCATCCGGTTGTAATAAGCAAGTTTATTACAGACGCAAAAGAAATTGAAGTGGACGCGGTTGCCGATAAAGGTGAACTGTTCTGCTACGCTATTGCGGAGCATGTGGAGAATGCCGGCGTTCACTCCGGCGATGCTACGCTTGTATTGCCGCCCCAGCGAACCTACCTTGAAACAATGCGCCGCGTAAAAATGATTACAAAAGAAATTGCCCGCGCTCTCGAAATAACCGGTCCGTTTAACATCCAGTTTATAGCAAAGGATAACGATGTAAAAGTAATTGAGTGTAACCTGCGTGCATCGCGAAGTTTTCCGTTTGTTTCCAAAACTTTGAAGATCAACTTTATTGAGATTGCGACAAAACTTATACTCGGCGAAAAAGTTTCGAAAATCGACAAGTCATCGTTCGATCTTGATTACGTGGGCGTAAAAGCTTCGCAGTTTTCATTTACAAGGTTAAAAGGCTCCGACCCGATAACCGGTGTGGAAATGTCATCAACCGGCGAAGTTGCCTGCCTTGGTGATGATTTTGAGGAAGCGTTTTTGAAAAGTGTTATTTCTACCGGAGCGAAACTTCCTAAAAAAGGAGTGCTCCTTTCAACCGGCTCATTAAAAAACAAAGCCGAACTTATTGAGGAGTTAATTATCTTAAAAAAGAGAGGATTAAAATTTTACGGTACAAAAGGTACGGCTGATTTTTATAAAGATAACGGGATTGACGTTGAAATACTTTACCGCCCGTTTGACAAAATGGAACCGGGAATATTAACCTACCTGAGCGATAAAAAAATTGACATGGTTATAAATATTCCTAAGTCAGCCGAGAAGGTTGAACTCGACAGCGATTATATAATTCGCCGTAAGGCTGTGGATTTAAACATCCCCTTATTTACAAACATACAGGTTGTAAAACGATTTGTTCGTTCAATACAAAAATACAACCCGGAACATTTAACAGTAAAAAGCTGGGACGAATATGAATAGATTTATGATCCGTTAGCTAACGGAATGATTTATGAATTTGCATTGATAAACTTTATTGAGCTATACGGCTTAATTGTGTTTCGGAAAATCGATTGGATTCTAAAAATTTGTAGCCGACTAAACTAAAAGTTTTGATAGTTAAAAAATACTAAACGCAAGCCAAAGTTCGCGCAACTAGCCTGCCTTTTCCTGCTTCCCGTTTCCCAATTCCCGTTTCCCGTTTCCCAATTCCCGTTTCCTATTTATATCCATCAGCCCGGCTTTTGCAGCTCGTATTTGCTGATTTTATTATAAAGAGTAACTCGGTCAATTTTTAATAAAGACGCTGTGCGAGAAATATTCCAGTTGTTTTCGACAAGAACTTTTTGAATATGTTTTTTCTCCATTGCCGATAAAGTTTTTTCCCCATTGGATCCTACAGAATTATTTATAGCTGCATGAAACGGTAGATCGCCGACTTTTATTTTATCGTCTTTGCCTATAACCACGGCGCGTTCAATTGCGTTTTCAAGTTCGCGGACATTCCCTGACCACTCGTATTTAACAAGAAAGTCCATTGCATCCTGCGAAATACTTTTTATAGGTTTGTTCATAGCGGTTGAAAACTTCGATAAGAAATAATATGCAAGTATCGGTATATCATCCCGTCTTTCGCGCAGCGGCGGTACATTTATCGAAAATACATTCAAGCGGTAGTAAAGGTCTTCGCGAAAGCTCCCTTGTTTAACAAGTTCCTCCAGAGGCTCATTTGTGGCAATGATGATTCGGAAATCGCTGGTTATAGTTTCATTACCGCCAACATGTTTGAATTGTTTTGATTCGATTACACGTAACAGTTCAACTTGCATTTTTTGTGATACGGTTCCAATTTCATCTAAAAAAATTGTTCCGCCGTCAGCCATTTCAAACTTGCCTTTACGCTTAAATTGTGCTCCGGTAAACGCCCCTTTTTCATGCCCGAATAATTCACTTTCAAGCAGTAATTCGGCAAGCGCGCCGCAGTTAACTGTAATGAACGGAAAGTATCTTCTTTTACTATTTATATGTATTGCTTTTGCAACAAGTTCTTTCCCCGTGCCGCTTTCGCCGCGTATCATTACTGTTGTATCGTTAAGGGCAACAGTTTGTATTAGTTCAAATATTTTTTTCATCTGCTGCGACTCACCGATTAAATTATCCGGTTTTATAATTTCTTCGATGCTCCCGCGCAGTTTTTCATTTTCTGTTTTTAATGCTTTTTGTTCGAGCGCTTTTTTTACAAGATGCGAAAGTTCATCGGGGTCTATAGGTTTTGTAACATAATCGTATGCGCCGTCTTTCAAAGCTTTTATTGCTGTTGGTACTGATGCAAATGCTGTAATCATTATGAAGATAACATTTTTATCTATTCCTCTTACTTTTGTAAGCAGATCGAGTCCGCTTACTCCGGGCATTTTCATATCTACAAGAAGAAGGTCGTATTTATCTTTATCGAAACGGCGCAAAGCATCCTCCCCCGATTCAGCAGTTTCAACAAGATAACCATCTTCTTCAAACCAGTGGAAAAGTGATTCGCGCACAATTTTTTCGTCATCTACTATTAATATTCTTTCGTTTTTGCTCATGTTAGTTCCGAGTGAGTTTTTGTTAATGGAAATATAATTTTAAAAGTGGTTCCTTCTATTGAAGTATTTTCAACTTCAACTTTACCGCTGTGATTATTTATTATACCATAAACAATAGCAAGCCCCAAACCGGTACCGGCACCGGCTTCTTTAGTTGAATAAAATGGTTCAAAAATATGAGCCATATCTTTTTCCGATATACCGGTTCCCTGATCTTCAATGCGTATTGTTACATCGTTAATATCCAAATTTAGTTTTATTGTTAATCTGCCGCCTTGAGGCATAGCTTCAATTGCATTTAACAGCAACGACATTAACGCCTGCTGAATTTTTTGCGGATTACAATTAAGCATAATAGAATCAACTTCAAATTCTTTTTTCAGTTCAATCTTATTTATTTCGAGATGATGATTTATAAGCAGAATGTTTTTTTCAATTACAGACACAAGGTCTGCCTGAATAAATTCATCATCGCCACGATGAGAGAATAACAACAAGTCTTTTACAATTTTCCCGCATCGGACTGATTCATCGGCAATTAATTCGAGATATTCGATAAGTTTTGAGTATTCAGTTTCCTTTTGTTCTTTCGAAAGCCGGCGCGACACAAGTTTACTATAGGTTAATATTCCTTCCAAGGGGTTATTTAGCTCGTGTGCAACCGTTGCAGAAAGCTTACCAAGCGATGCCAATTTTTCAAACTGCATCACTTGCCCATATATGTTACGCAACTCCTCAGATTTTTCTTCAACTTTTTGATTTAAGGTTTCGCTCCATTGTTTTATTTCTTTGTGTGCCGAGTCGAGTTTTTTAGACATATCGTTAAACCTTGCTGCCACTACGCCGAGTTCATCTTTAGAGACAATATCAAGTTGATAGTTGAGGTTCCCCGCACCTAACTCCTCTATTCCAAGAGAAAGTTTTTTTAGTGGGCGGTTTACAAACACGGTAATAAAAAAACCTGTAGCCAAAGCAATAATTAAGGTTACAATTGCAGATTCGCTTATTATATTTTTTGTATTCTCCGCAAGATATTTGTCGAGTTGTTCAAACGAAATTAATACATCTAACACTCCGAGTATTTCAGTTTTGGGGTCGTGTGCATGGCACTCGGCACTGGAACAATCCGGTTCGTTTCTAATAGGATTAATTAAACCGAGTACTCTTTTTTTGGCATCGAAATTATAAATACGCATCATATCGCTGCGGGCGGGGGTACTTAACGGTTCATCGCTGCTGTGGCACATAATACAAGCCTGCGAAGTCATGTCAACCTGCCGCATCATTTCGGTTGAGTCGGTAGATAAAATAATAGTCCCTTGTTTATTATAAATACGTATTCCTTCAACACCCTCTTCAGTTCCAATCATTTTAATTATCTGATGTACATCTTCCCGACGGTTAAGCAGCATACCAAAACGTGTAGATTTACGAATAACTTCGCTCATATTGTTGGCGCTTTGTAACCGGCAGCGGGTTAGGTAGTCTTGAAGATTAGATATTGTTAAATAAGTATAAACCGTTAATGCAGTTATCAAGAAAGCAGAGATTATTAAGATAAGTTTTGTGCTTAGCTTATTTTGGAATTTTATTTTCATTTTTGCTGTGCCTGTGCCTACTGGGGCAATGCCGAAAAAATCAATTGCAAAAGTAAGTGAATAAATAAATGAGTCCGGTCTAAAAAGGTCAACAATTCAATTTGAGATAGAAATATAAACCTTTTTAGAATAGACTCATAAATGTGATAAAATTTAACGATGGAGATAAAGACGCTGCTTATACAGATTTATCAAAATTCGCAAACTTTACAAAATAGAGAGTCTGTTGTTTTTATATTACAATTAATTTTGGGTCTGGAACATCATCCGCAGCAGTTTTAAATAATCGGGTTTTCCGATTAACTGATAGAGATATTTTCCTTGTTCCTCGTCCTCATTTATTCTTACACCGCCGTTTACGGAGTTGTGGCTATAATTTTTAAGATAATTTGCCATGCTTATTCTCCTATTGTACCACTCTTGTTCTGTAATTTTAACAGGTGAAATATCCGCAGGGTTTACGGCTACAATTGATAACCATTTATGCACCGATAATTCTTCACACGGCAGATTAAGTTTTTCAAGAAACATAAAATTCATCGGCGCTCTAACAGCAATTGAACCCCAATCTCCGGTAAATTTAAGTATTGGGTCGCTCATTAAAACATAGCTGTTTTTTTCGCAATCGCATATAGAGTCTATGTTATCGAGCAACAGCATTGCAGTATTGCTGATTCCCAAATAATAAGTATTAGAGAACAAATGTTTTATTACCAAATGGTTATTCAAATAATAACATGAAGGGTCATAAGGCTGTTCAAGCACTTTATCAATTTTTTCTAGCAGATAATTTCTTTGCCGTGCAACCGGTGATGCTTCAATAATTGCTGCGCCGCCGCCCAAGTTTTGCATTACTTTATCAAACTGACAATTTTCGCAATCGAACTCTTTATCGCAAAGTTTATAACTAATAACTTCCGCTGCCATCCAGATACATTTAATATTTTCATAAATGTTACTTAAATAATTTATTTGGTTCGACATTATTTTATCTTACATCAATTGGTTAAAAACACGCCTATTAAAATTGCAAACATTTTTATTTTATAAAAAACTCCGCAATCACTTTATGCCAGTTTCCATCGGAAAGTTTCTCGAGATGACCAACATACAATTGGTCTTCTTCAATATATTCTCCTTCTTCCTTTTTAGATTTAAGAAGATCTTTCATTATCACTTTGAATTTTTCTATATCATTCTGGAATAATGTTACTGCCGATTTCCCGATGCTCATTAATTTTATTTCATCGTCAATCATATCGGTATCAAGCGCGCATATCCAATTTCTTTCATAAGGAGTAACATCAAGTGCAGAAAGATTGTCTGTCAGAAAAGTGTTCAATTTCGATACTTTACCTGTTACAGGAGAATTAAAGGTAACGCTTCTATTTCCTTGCTTAACTGTAAACAGCGGCTGACCTGCTTTTATATTCATGCCAAGGTTCGGAAACTCGACTGAATCTATTTTGCCAATTAGCTTTTTAGCAAAATCATCTATGCCAACTTTTGCAATTCCTTCTTGATTTATACTTAACCATGTATGGTTTTTGTCGATGAATACTCCACCCGGAATTGAAAACTCACCTTTCACGAAATCGTCAGAAGAAGGAACATGTGTAATATGAACCTGTGGTTTAAGTTGTTTCTGAATTTTATCCTGTCTTTTGATCAATGTTTTTTTCACAAAGTCAAGAAGTTCATCTTCGGTAAATGGTTTTTGAACATAATCCATTGCACCATATTTCATTGTTTCCACGGCTGTTTCTACAGATGCATATCCTGTAATTATAATAACATCAATATCCGGACGAGTATGTTTAACAGCTTTGGTTACTTCAACTCCATCCATCAACGGCATTTTTAGATCTGTAAAAACAAAATCATAATGATGTTTTTGAATCAGACCGATTGCTTCCTGTCCGGTTTCCACTGTATCAACAGAGTAACCGTCAAGCACAAGAATTTTTCGGAAACTGCCAAGTATAACTTCTTCATCATCAACACAAAGAATTTTAGCTTTTGAATTTGGCACTTCAGCGCGCTTTAGCGATTTTGCCTCGCTAGTAAAATCCAGGTTAAGACTTTCCTGCAATACAATTTCGCGTTCTTTCTTTTGCTTCTTTTCATTCAATTGCTTTCCAATCATCCGGATTAAAATATCCGCAATGATGAAAACGATTACGGCGAGTATGAATAAAGGCATAACATTTCTCCTACTAAATTTAAATTATATAAAAATTCTAAATAAAAACATCTTTACAATATATCCGAACTATAAGGGACTAAATGTTTTATTTCATAAGCAATATTGTCCGGGATAATGCGATATACCCATCCTTCAAAGTAAGGATCTTTTTCAATTAGGTGCACATTTGATTTAATATTCTGATTTACTTCAATGATTCTGCCCGATAATGGTGAAAGAATTTTGTGTATTCTTTCATCGGATGTCATAATCGTAAAACAACTGACGCCCTGTACAATTTCATCTTCAGGGGCAAGAAATTCTATATCAGTTATTGAATCAATTGTTTTAAGCAAAAGATCGCAAATACCAATTAAAACACTTCCGTCTTTCTCCTGCAGCATCCAACTTGAGTAGCCAAGGCGTAGATATTTTGCGGGACAAGAAACATAAAGAAGGCTATGCCCTAAATTTTGTCGGAATAGTTCTTCTTGTTTCTTTTTAATCTTATGATAATTATTTGCACGAAATACCGCATTAAGAAGTTCGTCCATTGTAAACGGTTTAGGTATAAAATCCACTGCGCCTTGGTAAAGAGAATTTACTGCATTCTCAACAGTTGAATAACCAGTCATCATAATTAATGTGCTGTCAATATTTCGTTTTCTAAGTTCATCAAGAATTTGAAATCCATCGCCGTCGGGCATCATTATATCGCAAATAATAATTGAATAATAATTTTTCGAGAGCTTTTCAATTGCTGTTTTTACATTTAACACACTATCAACCGAATAATTTTCGAGTTTACATATTTTAACTACTGCGTCAATTATTACCTGCTCATCATCAATAACCAATATGTTTGAAGGTTTACTCATAACTCAAACCTGCTTTTGCGAAATTGGAAGCCGGATGATAAAAGTTGTACCTTTTCCTTCTTCACTTTCAACATTTATAGTTCCATTGTGATTATCAATAATTCCCCATATAACTGCTAAACCAAGCCCTGTTCCTTTTTGTCCCTTTGTTGAAAAAAATGGCTCAAAAATTTTCGGTAGATCATCATTGCTTATTCCACTCCCCGTGTCGCTAATACGAACTTCGATATATTCCTTTAACCCGGCTGAGTCAACAAAATCCCATCTTTCCCAGTCGCTGTTTTCTGAAGAACAGACCTCATAAATACCATCGCCGTTAATTTCAAATGAAAGAACCGGCGCCCCGCATTTGGGACATAATTTATCCGGCTGCACAATAGAATTCTTACAATCCGGGCAAACAAACTTTGTATTTTTATCTATATTAAAACCAAGCTCAAAATGGTTCCTATGTTTACCGTAAACGGGATCGAGATGAATTATTCCTTCATTGCTATTTGAAACAACTTTAACTTTCAAAGCCGGCAGCCCATCAATTTTAAATTCATTATCAATTAAGCTATGGCGTTTTGGGCAAGATGCTTTTTTTATTTGAGCAACACCAAAAGGGGAAAGTGCAATATGTTTTGTTTCGGTCGTAATTGTTCCACCTTCTTTGCCAATAGCATCCGAACCATTTACAAAAAGATTAATGAATACTTGCTGCATCTGGTTTGCATCAACAGTTATCTTTGGCAGATTACTCTCGGAATGTTTAATTATTTTTACTTTTTTTATTGATAACTTTGTTTCAATTACGCTTATCGCTTTGTCTATTATTTCATTTGTATCGGCAACGCTTTTTTTAGGAACCGATTGGCGCGCAAAATCTAATAAGCTTTTTACAATTTCTCTGCTGCGTAAAGTTTCTCTTACAATAACACCCAGGTCCTCCTGGAATTCCGGATTATCTTTTGTTCTCTTTAATAAAAAACTGCTGTAAGTTAAAACCCCTGTAAGCGGATTATTAATTTCGTGAGCAACACCTGCTGCCAATCTTCCAAGAGAAGCCATTTTATCAGATTGAAAAAGCTGCATACGTGCTTCTGATAATTTCTTCGTCATATTATTAAACGATTCGCCGAGCTTTCCAATTTCATCATTACCAAGATCTTTAACTGCATAATTCAAATTTCCCTGGCTAACCTGATGCGTACCACTTAATAAATGATTGACAGGCATAGAAACCCATCGTCTTACAAAAAATGCAATCAATAAACCGACCACCATTATTGCTATAATTGCAAAGATTACTATCTCCCATTCTCTTATAACAATTGCCTTATCAACTTCTGCAAGCGAAATTGAAACATCCAAAACACCAAGTACTTTTTGATCTTTAGGATGAGCATGACACTCAGCCTGCCAGCAGGATTTTGCACTATAGATTGGAATAATAATTCCAATTACACGGTTGGAATCAGGATGTACCCTAAATATCCGGGTTCTTTCAATGATGGAAATTTGCTCAAGCGGTTTATCCTCTGAGTGGCAAGCGTAACAGCTTTCGGCACGTTTATCAACCATCGTAT
>JAIOIM010000446.1 GCA_019912505.1 Ignavibacteriaceae bacterium | reverse complement strand
AATTACTTGAGAAGCATCATTTTCTTAACAGAAACATTTTGACCGGATTCTAATCTATAGAGATAAATGCCGCTTGCATATTTTGATGCATCGAATTTTATTTCGTAACGACCGGCTTTAGCATTTTGATTAATTAGCGTTGCCACTTTTTCACCAAGCATATTATAAATACTTAAATTTACAAAACCATCAACCGGTATTGAATATTTAAGAGTTGTACTTGGATTAAACGGATTTGGGTAGTTCTGCTCAAGGGCAAATACAGCCGGGATTTCTACAGTAACATTTACAGCGCTCGAATAACTAATTGTACCGTCAAAATCAATTTGTTTTAACCTGTAATTGTAGTTACCTGCGGCAAGTTTGGAATCGGTAAATGAGTATGTAGATAACTCGGTTGTAGTTCCGTTGCCTTGAACAAAACCAATTTTTGCCCAACCGCTCCCGGCTTCGCCACCCTCTCCTTTATAAGAAGAGGGACGGGGTGAGGTTCTTTCAACTTCAAAACCGGAGTTATTTGTTTCCGTAGCGGTCGTCCAAGAGATGGTTACGTTTTCATTTGACGCTGCGGCACTCAATGAAACAAGTTCCACCGGAATCGCTAAGTATGAGCCGGTCAATAGTTCTGCCGCATTTTCAATTAATTCGCGCGCGGTCTGCTGATTGGTAAATTGAGAGATTGCAAATGTAAAGTTTATATTTCTTGCCATTGTGGTATCGCCATTTTTATAATAAATAAAAATACCGGCGGTATCAGGATAACTACTGCTGCCGCTAATCCAACCGGCTGCTTTTACAATACCTCTTTTCCCTGGAAGCATTCTCATTACGTCGCGCGAGGCGTAACTGGACCCGCTGTAATTTGTAACAGCGAAAGGACCGGTTAACTGGTTTGGCTGATTGAACAATGTGTGCGCCGGTATTATCGGCATAAGGGAACCATTTGAGTAATCACTAACCCATGAACTATCTAATAATAGATTTCTTCTGAATTGCGGATCCTTGTCAGATGATGCCGATGAGTAGCGATAAATCCACCCGACTTCGCCGCCTTCAACTAAAGTTTTTCCGCCATTAAGGGTATAACGAACCAAAGCCGTTCTCTTTGGTAGATTATCAAACTGAATAGCAGTTTTGGTTCCGGCTGTTAAAATTACTAAATCATAATTGTTTAGCATGGTAGTATCTAAATTTGCCCACGATGTTGAATCGACAACGTAGCCAGCAGGAATAAGAGTGCTGACGAATAAGGATGATGAAGTTCCGAGAGGAGTTTTTAAATCTGCTTCACCTCCCTTTTCTGAATTTTTTCTACCGGCAAGTGTAAGGTCATCGTCAACTACAAGAACAATACCTTTTGCGTTTATAATATTAAATTGATTATAACCGATACTTGGAGTAAGTGTAGTGTTGTGTGAATTCGAAACATCAGTTGTAACTAACCGATACTTTACACTATCGCCTACTTGAATCGCAGTTGTATCTACGTCAAATGTGCCAAACCAAAGATTCGAGCCAAATTCGGGAAGAAGTTGGAATGAACCCGTAAGCGCTCCGTTATTTACTGAGTACTCGCAAACCACAGATTGAACGCCGAGGTTATCTGTTGCTTCTGCTCTAACTGTTGCAGGCCATTTTATTCTTGCCTGGTCGCGTAATGGTTGATGAGAAACAACGGGAAATTCTGTATCGTTTACAAAAACAAAACTACTGTATGAAGCCGCACCCGGGAAATAACCGAGGTTGTGTGCTGCAGCGTCATCGCGGGCAACAATGCGGTAATACAATGTATCACCAACGGCAACTAAAGATGTATCTATATTAAAATAACCTGAGTAATCATTTTCGTTTCCGTAATAAGTTAAACCGAAACTATATGATGATCCGCCGGTGTTTACTTTGTAAACAACCCAGACTGAGTCAACACCAATATTATCAGTAGCTGCAGCAACTATCTCGGCAGGCCATGTTTCGCGGAATTGATTTCCGAGAACTGTGTGCGTAACTACCGGAGGCACAAGATCGGTGTTTGCCTCAAAAGTTAAATAGTTAGCCGGCGCTCCGGATGGGAATGAATTGTACCCGCCTGTGTTATCGGCTGCATAAATATAATAGTTATAAATTGCCGGGCTTCCGTTTCCAGGAATATTTGCGGTATAAGTATTTCCACCGGCGTTAGTCATAAGCACTGAATCCGTTATAGAAGCTCCTCTGCCCCAGTGGACATAAATATTATTCGGGTTTAGAGGAATAGAAGATTCAATCTGTGCCGATACTATGTAGGGACCGGTTAAATTTTCAGTATTGGAAAGAGGTGTATGAGCAATTGTAGGTCCAAAAGAAATTTTGGTCATCCAGCCCTGATAATTACCGGTTCTATCATCTGCCCATAGCGGGTATACTTTATTATTTAAAGCGGCAACACCTATGTAATCACCCTGGTATCCACCGGCAAGACCAGAAATAGTTTTGGGTTTAAATCTCGAATCACTCACCAATAGGTTTTCAAAAGTTAAGCCTCCATCAATTGAACGCGCCATATAAACTTGAGCGCTGTCATTGGCAGTATTACGACTATCATAAAACACCGTGAATATATGTCCCGTACTCTGATCAACTGTCATCCAGTTATAATATTGATCCTTACCGTTATTTATGGGATCGTTATTTACTCGAACCGGAGTAGACCAGCTTGTTCCTCCATCTGTCGATCTTATCATTACGATATCTGGACTGCTGCCCGCCGGAGCTACGCCTTTTTGTGCCCACGAAATATAAATGTAACCGTTATCGGGTCCGCCGGTTCTATCAACTGCCATCGAAGGAAATGATGAAACCCTAATACCGTTTTTGTTTGTAAGAGTTCCTCTTATACCAAAATTTGTTCCCGAATAAATTCTTTGAGCTGGCGACCAAGTGTCACCTCCATCGGTTGATTTTGCAAAACCCATTGCGTCTTCACCGTAAGTACTAGCACTCCAGTTATCGTAAACTGCCCAAGTTGCATAAACTTCGCCGTTAGGTCCGGTACTTAAATTTACGCCTTGGTTATGGCTGCCGGCATTTATTGCCGATGAAATATTTTTTACAGCACTCCAGCTCTGCCCAAAATTGGTTGAATACCTGAATTCAAGATTAATATCATTCGGGCTGCCTGTTACAAATGCGGTCCATGCGGCATAAACTCTATTCTCGTATGGGCTGCCAACTTTTTTGTCAACTGTAAGATGGTTTTTATCCAACAAATCGTTTATACCCGGAGGCGCATTACCTACAACATATCTCGTCCAGCTTGCGCCGTTATCGGTAGAACGGGCAATCCCTTGTCCGGCATCATTTGCTCCTGCATCGATAAATCCTTCATAAAAATATCCGTTAGTTCCAATTACTGATGCTGGATCGCCTGAGTTGGAACCATAAGGAGGATTATCAAATCCTGACCATGATGTGCCGCCATCTGTAGTAATATAACCGCCGGTTCCATATAACAAAGTTACAGGCCAGTTTGTTGTATTCGCCGAACCAAATATAATATCCGCATTCAGAGGATGGACGTCTACACTCATCTCGGATTGAGTGGTATTATTTGTAGGGTAAGGACGATAGTTAGGCTCAACAACTGCTTCTATATTTCCTACTCTGACAAATCGTTTTACATCCGGTGCAGGAATGTATTGATAGCCGTTTAAATCAAACGGTTTTGCATCCGGATCAAAATTAACTTTGGACCATATTTTGGGCAAAGTGGTTTCCTGCGCGAGTGCAGAAAATACAACAGCACTCAGCAACAAAATTGCACAAAGTGCTTTTTGAAAATTTCTCATTTAATCTCCAATAAATTTTATAATTAACAATTCCTATTTAGTTAAAACCATTTTCTTTGAAATGGTATTGCCGTTATAATTAACCGAATATATATATGTACCGCTCGATAAATTATTTGAAGCAGCATCAAACACAACAGTATGATTACCGGAAGTTGTGTTGCCGTTAAACAAAGTAACCACTTCTTTACCAAGTACATCGTACAATTTTATATTTACAAAACCTTCGGCGGGGATTGAAAAACTAATAATTGTAGAGGGGTTGAAAGGGTTTGGATAATTTTGAGATACATTAAACTGAACGGGCATAGTTTTGTCGGATACCGAGGTAGTTGAATTATTTACCAATCCTACGAATACATCAAAATTGCTGCTGCGTCCGTCAGTCCAAATTGGAACAACAATATTACCATTAGTTGCAAGACCGTTATAATCGCCGATGTAATTACCGAGAAGTATGGCAGAAGGATTAAATGAACCTGAAGATACTTTTTGGTTTATAATATTGCCGTCGTTGAATGAGGCAATGTAAGTATCGGTCATTAAATTCTGAGCGTCGCTTCTGCTGTCCTGCCACATAACGTAAACCATAGAATTACCATCTACCGCAAGAGCAGGCATAAACTGATCGTTAGTTGTCCGGTCATCATTTACACGCACCGGTGTTGACCATGTTGTTCCAAAATCTACTGATTCAGTCAAGAAAATATCAGCAAAATCGGAACCGCTTTTAGCCGTATAAGCCAGATATAATTTGTTTGTTTTATTATCAACTGCAATAACCGGATAGCTGCGAACGCGCACACCGCTGCCGTTTGTATTTTTCTTTAATAAATATGCATTTGTTACAAATTCTCCCGCATGTTCAAACGAAGCTGCGGTTACAGAAGTGGTAAAAGAATTTCCGGCATCAACAGATTTTGTAACGATAATGGTGTTGTTGTTTTTAAGATATGCCACAAATACATTTCCCTGCATGTCAACTTTTACTTCGGCAGTGTTTACGTTACCGGCAGCTAATTCAATAGGATTTGAAAACGATTGTGCGCCATCGGTGCTGTAAGAAAATAATATTGAGTTGCTGTTATTATTTACTGAAGTCCAAGCAATATAAATATTATTTCTTGTTGCAAGTTCCGACATATCGGCAGCAATTGCCGGGCGGTCTTCAAATAGAAGAGCATCGTTATTTCTTTTTACCTCTGTCGCGGCAGCTTTCCATGTAGCTCCTTTATCAACAGATTTATTTACAAAAACACCATCGCCGCTGCCGAATACCTGGTAATGGATTGCTGCGTAGTAGGAGTTTCCATCGGCATCAAAAGTAATTGCGGGATCGGTTGCATCGTCAAAACCATTTAAACCGGAGAGTGCAATTACACGGGCTGTCCAGTTTAAACCGCCATCGTTAGAACAAAATACGCGGGCTTTGTTGCCGGAAAGACTGAAGTCATTTGAAACAGCCACAAAATTGTTTGCGTCAGTTGGGTTAACAGCAATCTTAGGTTCGGAGACGCCGGATGTTGAGTTAATTCGAACATTGGTTATACCGTTTTCTGAAAAAATCTGGCTGCCGGTATAATTAACGGCTGCTCCGAATTTTTCCTGGTATAAAACCGATTTCGGTTTCTGCGTACCTTCATCTTCACCTTTTGGAGTATTGGAATAATTCCAAATTGTCCATCCGGTTAAAAACGAAAGTGAAAGAGCGACTGCAATAGTTACACTTCTTTTCATTT
>JAIOIM010000445.1 GCA_019912505.1 Ignavibacteriaceae bacterium | reverse complement strand
GTTCAACGCCGCTTTGCACAAGTTTTGCAGACCATGCGTCAAGCTCATCAAAAAGCCGGTGCGACCTGTTTTCTTTTAACTGTGATAACAATGACGAACGCTGTCTAAGCGTTTTATTATAGTCCAACAAAATTTTCAAGTACGTTTCGCTCGATTGCGAAATTACGAAATCGACAAATTTTCTTCTATCACCCGGAGAGCCTTGAGTTATTGCATGGTCGGCAGGGGTTAATAGTACAACCGGAAATTTACCGATTACATCTGCGGCTCGTCCTACCTGTTTATTGTTTTGAAAATAATACTTTTTATTTTCTGCATATGAAAAAAATACCCGCACCTTGTCTTCGCTTAAATCGGAAAACGTGCCGTTAATTTCAAATTCGCTTTCATAAAATTTTACCGAATCGCTGTCGCTCTGCGAGCCGGAGCTTTTAGTAGTGCAGAGATAATAAATAGACTCGAGGATAGATGTTTTACCCTGTCCGTTGCCGCCAACTATAAAATTCAAATTATTAGAAAAATTCAAGAACGTATCTTTATGTATCCTAAAGTTCTTTAAACTTAAAGAAGTTAAAATCATACTAATTATTTATGCGTACAGGCATCAATAAAAGCAATATTTTTTCGTCTTCGCCAATTTCAACAGGTTCCACAATGCTTGCTTTAGTTGCTGAATGTAATTTGAAAATTATTTCTTCGCTGTCTATGTGAGTAAGCATGTCGTTAACATAAGCAGTGTTAAAGCCAATATCCATAGGCTCGCCTTTATACTCACAATGTATTTTTTCTACAGCGTTAGAACCATGGTCTATATCTTCAGCGGAAACAACGAGGGAATCCTCGGTAATAGAAAATTTAACTTGCTTAGAGCCGGTAGCCGAAAAAAGCATCATCCGTTTTATGGTAGAAAGCAAGTCTGCTGTTTTTATTTTTAAAAGTTTTTCGTTTTCTAACGGAATTACACTGTTGTACGCCGGATATTTTTCGCCTATTAAACGTGATATAAATTCAAAATCGTCAATAATAAAAGAGACATGAGTTTTACTTAAATAAACTTTTATTTCCTGGCTGCCGAGCTGCTTGATTAAAACCGATATAGCGCGTTCTGGAATAATGTATTGCTCTTCGCTTTCTGTAATAATTTTTTTGTTGATGTACTTTACAAGTCTATGACCATCGGTTGCAACAAAACGTAACCCCTCCTGGCTGAATTCCAAAAGTGTTCCTGTCATAGCCGGACGCATATCTTCTTTGCTAATAGCATAGGCGGTTTGGTCGAGGGCTTTTTTAAGAATATCACCGGCAATTACAAGTTCTTTGCCTTTTGGCACCGAAGGAATAGTCGGAAAATTTTCAGAGGAAGAGAAGCCAATATTGTACGTACCGTTTTCGGTAGTAAGTTTTAATTTGCTGTTAGATTCAGTTTCAAAACTTATTTGTGTATCACCGAGAGACCTTATTATATCAAACAAAAGCCGGGCGGGAATAACCATTTTTATATCTTCGTTTGCGTCAACGTTTATGGATGATACTAATGCAATTTCAAGGTCGGTTGCACAAACAATTAAATTGCCATCTTTTATATCAAACAAAAAATTTTCTAAAATAGGCATTGGCGTACGCGACGGAACAGCCGGAATAATTTTAGATAAAAGTTTTTCTAATACGTTGCTATTTACTTTAAATTCCATTAAAAATATCTCCTAATAAAGCGTTGCAATTTAATAAAAATGGTGTGCAATCTCAATGCAAAATATACGCAATTAAACGATGTGAAATGAGTTTTTTGAAAAGAAATAGGTATGTTTTAGATACACAACTATATAATTTTCTTTTGGTTAAGGAGTTACTACACCGGTTGTGTTAGTTTGGTCATCGCTGCTGGAAATAGTTGCATAAATTGTGTATGTGCCATCGACAAAAGTGCTTGAGTATACTATCAAAATTTTAGTGCCGGCTTTAATAATAATGTTGCCGCTTACATCGCCCTGAACGCTGCTGGATTGAGTGTTTGCAGGTACTTCATAAGTTGTTGAATAGTTGTAAGTGCCTTTTGTTACATCTTTTATTTCAACTGTTTTTCCGGAGGCAACAGAAATTAACTCACCTCTAAAATTTATATAAATATCACCGGAGGCAAAGTTTTTAAATTTTATACTGTTGTCAACCGAACTTGAGCAACCGGTTGAAATAAATATTAAAAAGAGAGAGCTGCAAATTATAAAAAGATGCTTTATCATATTATACTCATTCGATATTTTAAATATCCTAAACATTGGCTAAAATTACTTTTATTGTATTTAATAAGCAACCGATTTTTTTAATTTACATATACAC
>JAIOIM010000444.1 GCA_019912505.1 Ignavibacteriaceae bacterium | reverse complement strand
TTAGTGTACACTCGTTTACTATCGGCAGTAGTGCCTTCTTTAATAGTTATAATTACATTATGTGTTCCGGTTGCATTACTTGTTTTAAATTCAACAAGATAGCTGTTTGAAAGAGCGCCGGTAACCGGTAGATTCGAGAGATCAAGACCGGTTGCATTGGAAGGAACTAATACTACCGTTCCACCCGTACATTTGCTCATATCCCAGGGGCGTTCATTTTGTAACGGCGTCCAATAATATGCATTCGCGGTATCAGCGCTACCGCTCCACACGGTGTGAACTGTTGCTGCTCCGCCGAGTTGACTGCAAATTGCTGAAGTTGACCATTGAGCCAAGCCGGAAGGCTGAGTTGATTCATCTGTAAAATTGATGAAAATTTTCTGAGCACCTGTACGCCATGAGAAATATTGATTGGCAAATAAGATTCCAACAACACCATTTTCAGCATAAGTGCCGTGTGACCCATGGAAAGTTAAAGCATAGTTTTGTAGTGAAGCACTGTCAGTTCCACTGAAGCCTTGAGCACGGTAAACGCCATAACTTCTGTTGAGGTAAGTTTCCAACTTTGTGGAATTTGTAAAGTTTATTGCACCATCAACATTGCCGTAAAAACCTACGCAGGCGAATTGAACATCCAAACCGCTGGCTTGTAGTTTTTGTGCAAATTTAATAATAGATGAAGCAACTGAATCAGCTTCTTCGCCCATACTGCCTGAAATATCAATTGTGAAAACTATATCTGCTTTCAAAGTAGCACCGCTTCCAACTTTTGTAACCTTCAATCCTTTTACGGTCCCATCTTCGGTAATAAATAAATTCTGTTGTGCAACTAATGAAAGTGGCAGATTTGTAACGGGGTTTACCAAACCTGTCATATTCATTTGAATGCGACTCGGATCAGTGGCAGCTTTACCGAATGTAGCAGTTGGTGTAACATTATTAATTACGGTAGCTGGTACCGCTATGTTGGTGGGATCTGCTGGTATATCACCAGTATTATCATTATTTACCGGGTTGTCGTCTTTATTACAGCCAACGGCAAATAAAAATAAGAATACTGCAAAAATAGTGAGTAACTTTTTCAATTTATTGTCTCCTTTAATGTGAAAAACATAAGCTATTTGTACACTGCAAGTTATAAATTCTGCTATTAACTAACAATTATTTTATGTGACATTTATCAAAATAATGTAGCTATAATTTACCATACAAACTATTTCTACTTGTGTAATTATTTTTCATATCGGAATATTTTGTTGGCTTTGTGAGAATATTTTTTATAGTTTTGCTAACAGATAAACTGAATGCCAAATTATTATATTGCAATTATTTCTTAAAAATAAATTGAGTAAATCTCACCCATATATCCTTCGTATGAAACGGAGAAATTGTTTTTCACCAAACCTAACTTTTATTTACCACTAATTAATAAGGAGAATTTATGAGAGCTTTTTTCTCATTTTTTATTGCGCTTCTAATTTTATCAACTGCATTTGCACAAAAGGATGATAGCAAAAAAGAACTATTATCATCCGGTACTTTTAGCGGTTTAAAATTTAGAAGCATCGGTCCCGCGTTTACAAGCGGAAGAATTGCTGACTTTGCTGTTAATCCAAAAAACCACAGCGAGTATTATGTAGCCGTTGCAAGCGGAAATTTATGGAAAACAACCAACTCAGGCACTACGTGGAAACCGATTGCTGATACTGTAAAATCATACTCATACGGAGTTGTTGTCATCGATCCGAATAACTACAATGTAGTATGGGCAGGCACCGGCGAGAATAATCATCAGCGCGCGCTTGGTTATGGCTGCGGTGTAATAAAAAGCACCGATGGCGGTGAATCGTGGTATAATATGGGATTGGAAAATTCGCGTCAAATCGGGGGTATTGTAATTGATCCCCGTAATAGTAATACTGTGTTTGTAGCTGCCGAAGGATCTGTATGGGGACCCGGCGGCGAGCGCGGTCTTTATAAAACCATCGATGGCGGAAAAACCTGGAAAAAAGTTCTTGAGATAAGCGAAAATACGGGCGTAAATAATGTGGTAATTGACCCGAAGAATCCAGATATACTTTACGCAACATCAGAACAAAGAAGAAGAACTCATTTTACAAAAATCGGCGGCGGTCCTGAATCTGCGGTTTATCGCTCACTTGATAACGGAGAAAACTGGGAAAAAATTGTAAAAGGTCTTCCCTCAGTTCAAATAGGCGGAATGGGTATAGCTGTTTCCCCTATAAACTCAGATGTGGTTTATCTTATTGTTGAAGCAGCTGAGGAAAAAGGGGGATTTTACCGCTCTATAAACCGCGGCTCTTCATGGGAAAGAATGAGCGATCACAATGCAAGCGGACAGTACTATAATGAAATATACTGCGACCCCATTGACATCGACAAAGTATATTCGGTTGAAACTTTAACTCACTATACAGAGGACGCGGGGAAAACTTGGACCCGGCTAAGCAATAGCAGCCGCCATGTTGATGACCATGCATTGTGGATTGACCCGGCAGATAACAAACATTTTCTTATCGGTGGTGACGGCGGCATCTATGAATCGTTCGACGGAGGCGATGCATTCCTTTTCAAATGCAATTTACCCGTTACACAATTTTACCGTGTAAACGTCGATAACGATTTCCCATTTTATAATGTTTACGGCGGAACACAGGACAATAACAGCTTTGGCGGACCCTCACAAACATTAAGCCGAGATGGTATTGTTAATGATGACTGGTATGTTACAAACGGCGGTGATGGTTTCTGGACAGCATCAGATCCAACGAATCCAGATATAGTTTATGCTGAAGCACAGTACGGAAATATGGTTCGTTACGATAGAAAAAGCGGCGAGGCTCTTGATATCCGCCCCGAACCGCGTAAGGGTGAAGACTCATATAAATGGAATTGGAATACGCCGTTGTTTATAAGTCCACACTCACACACAAGAATTTATTGTGCGGCAAATAAGGCTTTCCGTAGTGATGACCGCGGAAACAGTTGGCAGGTAATCAGTGATGATTTAACGGCACAGATAGACCGCAATACCTGGCAAGTTATGGGGAAATATTGGAGTATTGACGCCGTTGGAAAAGACGTATCATCTTCCCTTTTCGGTACTATTGTTTCAATGACGGAGTCGCCGGTAAAAGAAAATTTACTATACGTTGGAACTGATGATGGAGTTATCCAGGTTTCTGAGGACGCAAAAACATGGAGAAAAATTGATGCGTTTCCGGGAGTTCCGGCAAATACGTATGTAAGCGATATTCTCTCTTCACGTTTTGATGAAAATGTTGTTTATGCTTCTTTTGATAATATTAAGCGTGATGACTTCAAACCTTACCTTTTGAAGAGTAACGATAAAGGTAAAACATGGGAGTCAATCTCAAATAACTTACCCGAAAACGGAACAGTTCATTCAGTTGAGCAGGATTTTGAAAACCCCGATCTCCTTTTTATTGGTACGGAATTCGGTTTTTATTTTTCTGTTAACGGCGGTGGGAAATGGCTGCAACTAAAGAACGGACTGCCGGTGGTTGCTGTTAAAGATATCGCACTTCAAAAAAGAGAAAATGACATTGCGCTTGCAACATTCGGACGCGGGTTTTACATACTCGACAATTATTCCCCGCTGCGCTTTGCAACCGAAGAACTATTAAAAAAAGAGGCTTACATCTTCCCTATAAAAGATGCATTAATGTATATTGAAAAAGGAGGAAGATACGGACAGGGACATACTTACTTCAAAGCACCCAACCCAGATTTTGGCGCAGTGTTTACATATTATATAAAAGATGTTCCAAAAACATTAAAACAATTAAGACACAAAAAAGAAAAAGATTTATTCAAAGAAAGCAAACCGATTCCGCAGCCTAAGTACAGTGAATTACGAGACGAAGAAAAAGAAGTTTCCCCATATTTAATCTTTACCATTAAAGATGACCGGGGAAATATTGTAAAAAAAATAACTGCCTCTGCATCATCAGGCGTAAGCAGAATCGTCTGGGATTTAAGATACGATTTTTCAAATCCTTTAAAACTTACTAAAAATAAATTTGATCCGACGGCAAAACCATCAAGCGGAATGCTTGCTATGCCGGGTAAATACAATGTTACTCTGCAAATGGTTGTTCGTGATTCGATAGCTGATTTAACTGGCGCAGTTGAATTCAATACTGTTACACTTGCAAATACAACTTTGCCCGCTGAAGACAGAGCGGTATTAGTTGCATTCCAGCAGAAGGCAGTAAATTTATTCAGAACTGTGCGCGGTACACAAAGTTATTTAGAATCATTAGCTGAACGAATTGAGTTTATAAGACAGGCAGTTAATAGCACGCCGGGTATATCGGAAGATTTTATAAAACGTGCAGGTGATGCAGGTAATGAAGCAGAAGATATTTTATTTGCATTCAACGGCGAGAAGCCAAAAGCAAGCGCCGAGGAAGTTCCGCCGCATCATGTTTCTATAAATGATAGATTGAGCACGCTTGTTTATTCAAACTGGGGCTCGACCTCAATAGTTACAGAAAAAATGGAAAGCGCTTACAATATACTTCTCGATGAGTTTCCCCCCGTTTGGGAAAGAGTAAAAAAACTTGCCGAGCAGGATGTTAAAGCACTTGAAGGTGAACTTGAAAAAGCCGGTGCCCCTTATACACCCGGAAGACTACCGGCACTTAACTTAAGATAGTTCAACTGGATATTTAATATAATAATTATCAACACCGGGCATCGTCCCGGTGTTTTTTTTGCTTTATTGCTCTCTTTGTGGTACTTCCTGTTTCCGTTGCGCGACTTTGTGAAACCGAGAATAAGTTCACAATGTTTCACTAAGTTTTGCATAAAGTTTCTCAAGTTCTTTTTGCTGCTAAACCTTTTATTAGTTATCAATGAGTCTGGTCTGAAAAGGTCATAAATTCAATTTGAGATGGAAATTTAAACCGTTGAAACGGTTTTGTATAATATTGGCTTGTTGTTAACCCACGACTTAAGTCGTGGGTTAATGAGAAAAGATAGAGAATCTAAAACGGTTTTACCTTTGCGCCGTGGCGTAACTGTTTCTCACCTTTTTAGACCATGCTCATCAAATAAATTGACATCAAAAAATTTAAACAAAAAAAAGCCCCGCATTGTGCAGGGCTTTTAATAATTATTTGTTTACAAAACTATTTTAACAACGTCAATTTCATTGCCTTGGTATGTTCACCGGTTGTAACAC
>JAIOIM010000443.1 GCA_019912505.1 Ignavibacteriaceae bacterium | reverse complement strand
CTCATATTTTGCGTTTCACACAATAGGCTCTTCAATGGCGTGTACTGCCGAAAGTTATATAAAAATAGAAGGGATGAATAAACGAAAAGCAGCGGAAGATTTTTATTTTCTTGAAAAATTAGCAAAAAACTTTAATATTGCTTTAGTAAACGATGCGGTTGTTTATCCCTCACCCAGAGGATCATGGCGTGTTCCCTTCGGAACCGGTCAAAGAGTTAATCGTTATTTTGCCGGCGCCCACAATGAATATTTGCTCTACTCGCCAAGATCTTTTGAGGTATTAAAAGATTGGCAAAATTTATTTTTTTACGGGCGCGTTTTAAATGCCGCAGAATATATAACCTCCGCCAAAGAAATAAACGTTGAACTTTATAAATTTTTAATCGCAAATGATTTCCAAACAGCTTTTGAAAAAATATTAGAAAACTCAAAAACCGATGAACAAATAAAAATGCAAAAATTAAAATGGTTCGATGGTTTTAGAACACTAAAGCTTGTTCATCACTTAAGGGATAACGCACATCCGAATGAATTTATGTTTACTGCTCTTGATGATATGTTTTCCAAACTTGGACTTAGAAGTATAAAAAGAAATGAAGGCGATGTTGTGCCGAACATTGATATCCAAATTAAGTACTTAAACGAACTAAGAAATTTCGACAGAAAATAAAATGATTATAAAAACTAATGCCGATGAAATACAAAATTATCTTACAGATGCTTCTAACTTAAAAGGTAATTGCGACGCCGTTTATATTCCAGAAAATGTTGAAGAACTGCGTGAGGTATTAAAAGAAGCAAACAAAAATAAAACAGCCGTTACAATATCCGGCAGCGGAACCGGTATGACCGGCGCACGTGTTCCCGATGGAGGTATTGTTATTACAACCGAAAAACTTAATAAAATTATTGAGTTAAATATAGAAGAAAAATTCGCAGTTGTTGAGCCTGCTGTGCTGTTATCAGAATTTCAAAATTTAGTTAGTGAAAATGGATTGTTATATCCCCCCGACCCAACTGAACGGAACTGCTTTATCGGCGGTACGGTTGCTACAAACGCTTCGGGCGAAAAGTCATTTAAATACGGAGCTACTCGCGAGTATGTATTTGCAATTGATGTAGCAATGGCAAACGGCGAAATGCTTCAATTGGAAAGAGGTAAACAAAAAGCAGTAAATGAAAAACTGAATTTGATTACATCAACCGGGAGGAAAATTGAAATATCAATACCCGCTTATGTTATGCCAACCACTAAAAATGCTTCGGGATATTTTTGCAAACCTGGAATGGATGCAATTGATTTGTTCATTGGTTCTGAAGGTACGCTTGGTGTTATTACAAAAATAAAATTAACGCTCGTTTCAAAACCGGAAAAAATATTATCATGTCTTCTATTCTTTAAAACAGAAGAAGAAGCGCTGGGATTTATAATAAAAGCGCGCGACATGTCGCTTGAATCTCAACATCTAAAAAACGAGAATGAAATAAATGCCCTCGCACTAGAATTTTTCGATGACAACGCATTAAAATTTTTATCCGGCGATTACAGCATCATCCCGCCTGATGCTTATGGCGCAGTTTGGTTTGAACAGGAAGTTACCATGCAAAATGAAGATGGTATATTAATGAAATGGATGGAGCTCATTGAAGAATTCGGGGGGGATGAAGAAACAGCCTGGATTGCCCTGAATGAAATCGAGATAAAAAAAATTCAGGAGTTTCGTCATGCCGTCTCGGCGAAAGTGAATGAGTATATTTCAAAAAATAATTTTAAAAAACTCGGTACCGATGTTGCTGTACCGAATGAACATTTTGTCCGGTTTTATAAATACTGCACAAATCTTGTAAAAGAAACAAAATTAAATTATGTAACATACGGTCACTTCGGCAATTCTCACATTCATTTAAATATGCTGCCTAAAAATGAGGAAGAACATCTTTTAGGCAAAGAGCTTTATAAAAATATTTGTCATAAAGCAGTAGAACTTCACGGAACTGTTTCGGCTGAACACGGAATTGGAAAATTAAAAACCGATTACCTAAAGATGATGTATGGTGAAGAAACGATAAAGGAGATGGCGGCATTAAAAAAAACACTCGACCCGAATTTAATTTTAGGAATTGGAAATATAATTGATGAAACATTCCTCGAGTAATTGATAAATAATCTTCTTAAAAGATACAACCCTAAATAAGAGAGGTCTGCCGCTGCATAAATG
>JAIOIM010000442.1 GCA_019912505.1 Ignavibacteriaceae bacterium | reverse complement strand
GGTTTCATTTGTCCGTGAGCAATTGCAATTTTTAAATCGGGCATATATTTAAGAAGATATGAGCACAGTCTTTCAATTGAGTGAACCCGATCATGCACTACATAAACCTGCCCACCCCTGTTCAGCTCGCGCAATATCCATTCCTTCATTTTTAATATGTCAAAAACCGCAACGCGCGTATAAATAGGCTGCCGGTTTGGCGGCGGCGTTGCGATGATTGATAAATCCCTGGCGCCGAGCAGTGATAAATTTAATGTGCGCGGAATTGGCGTTGCGGTTAAAGTAAGCGTATCTACATTTAATTTGATTGAGCGAAGTTTTTCTTTTGCCATCACACCAAAGCGATGCTCTTCGTCTATTACGAGTAAACCAAGATCGTTAAATTTTATGTCTTTCGATAATATGCGATGCGTACCGACAATTATATCAACCTGCCCGCCCTCAAGTTTTTTTACAATTTCTGTTTGCTGTTTTTTTGTTTGAAATCTTGAAAGCGCCTCAACCCTAACTGGGAATTGCGAAAATCTATCTTTGAACGTGTTGTAATGCTGTTCGGCTAAAATTGTTGTTGGAACCAACACAGCAACCTGTTTTCCATCCTGCACCGATTTGAAAGCGGCACGCACAGCAACCTCGGTTTTGCCGAAACCTACATCACCGCAAACAAGTCTATCCATCGGGTTCTCGGCTTCCATATCCTCTTTTATTTCGATGGTTACTTTTTCTTGGTCGGGCGTATCTTCGTAAAGAAACGAAGCCTCCAGCTCTTTCTGCCACACAGTATCACTGCTGAACGAAAAACCTTTTGTCGCTTTTCGTTTAGCATAAATTTGAATCAGCTCACGAGCCGCCTCTTTAATTTTCTTTTTTGTTTTTGTTTTTGTGTTTGCCCAATCAGCGGTGCCAAGAGTTGAAAGAGAGGGTTTTACGCTCTCGCCCGAAGAATATTTTTTTACAAGAGTTAGGTAGTTTAGGTTTACATAAACCACGCCTCCTTCACAGTACAAAAGCTTCATTGATTCCTGTGTAGCGTCTCCGATTTTTATTGTTTCGAGTCCAACGTACTGCCCTATCCCGTAATCTTCGTGAACAACATAATCTCCTTTATTTATTGAAGCAAAGTGTTTCGATTTAGCCTTCTTATATTTTTTTGATGACGGGAGTTTTGAGCGATACGGTTTGTTGAAGACCTGGTAGTCGGTTAAGAGGAGAAGCTTTTCATTTTTATCGACAAAGCCGTTTTTTATTGCAAGTGTTTCAATTGAAACTACGCCCGAATCAATAAGCTCAGCTATTTCGGATTTAAATTCTACCAACAAATCATTCAGCCGCTGCGATTGTAATTCGTTTTCTGAAGCAATAATAATTTTATAATTATTACTCGAATAACTTTTTAGCGTGCTAAAAAGAATTTCATAGTTTGAATTAATAGATGGCGCCTCGGTAAATCCCAGGTTAAGCTGATTATTATTCTCCGCGAGTTCATTTTCTATTACCCACCGTGTATTTGGCTTATTATAATACTCGGCGGTGTCAGCAGTAATTTTGGAATTACTCCCTGCCTCGACATCATCCGTTACTTCGGGAAACTCATCAAGCGAATCCTCCACTATTTCTTTGATTTCTTCCGGCGGTGCAATTGCATTTTTATCTGCAAAGAGATTTATCTTTTCACCATCGAGGTTGTTCATCTCAAAAGACGAAACAAATATTACGGGATTATTTAAGTAGCTGAATATATCTGTATTGTTGCTTTTTACATCTATTGATGACAAGGAAGCCGCCAAAGTTACCTTCTCTGCCTTATCAATTGAGCGCTGGCTTTCGGGATCGAAATAACGAATTGACTCAATCATATCGCCGTTAAACTCAATTCGAACAGGATTTTTTTCGCTGTAACTCCAAAAGTCCACAATAGAACCGCGCACGGAATAATCCCCGGCTATCTCAACAAATTTATCTTTTGTGTAATTAAGCAGATTCAAATATTCTATTAATTCTTCATAACCAAGTTGTGCGTTTAAGTCTATTACAGTTGTAGTTTCTGCAACGCTTGTTTTTTCGGGCAGCGCACAATTCAAAATTTTGTAGGTTGATAGAAGTATAAAATTCGTGCGGGTCGATAAATCGGTTATTTTTTCTTGAACAAATTCAGGTTTAAAATCATTAATAACCACAACATTTTTTTCTGCGCCAAGCACATTTAACTCAACGTAAAACTCATCTACAGATTTTTCATCAGGTAAAAAAACAACAATATTTTTTTCTTTCTTTATTTTTTCCGATATAAAAATGCTTTTTGAAGCGCCGTGCAGCGGGCTTACA
>JAIOIM010000441.1 GCA_019912505.1 Ignavibacteriaceae bacterium | reverse complement strand
GATGGATACACTCGGCGAGTTTAATATTCAAAAAGAAATTGTGAACTCGGGACATCTCCCGTATGAATTAGTCGTCACCGGTTTAAAAGGCGGTCACTCAGGGCTTGATATAATTACCGGTCGCGCAAACGCAATAAAGCTTCTTGCAAGAACTTTATCGAAGTTAAATAAAGTTGATTATAAAATTGCTAAAATAGATGGCGGTTCACTGCGTAATGCAATACCGCGCGAAGCTGACGCTGTGCTGATGCTGAATCAAAAAGATGAAAAAACAGTAACGGAAATAATTTCATCTTTCGAAACCGAACTGCTTAACGAGTATAAAGTATCAGACGGCGGTTTAAGTATAAAGCTGAAAAAATTAAGCGGTGCCCCAACTTTTACTTTTACAAAAAAGTTTGCCGATAATTTAATAGAGCTTTTACTTGTTATGCCGCACGGTGTAATTGCAATGAGTCAGGACATTGAAGGTTTAGTTGAAACATCAACAAACCTTGCAACTGTTAAAATGAAGGATGATACTATTCTAATCGGGACAAGCCAGCGCAGTTCCATCGAGAGCGCAAAGCTATTTATCAATAGCAGTGTTACTGCTGCATTTAAATTAGCAAGTGCCGATAAAATTAATGTTGGCGACGGTTACCCCGGTTGGAAACCTAATATGGATTCCAATATTCTGAAAACATCAAAAGAAGTATTTGTAAAACTTTTTAATAAGCAGCCGGAAATAAAAGCTATACACGCCGGTTTAGAGTGCGGTATACTTGGTGATAAATATCCCGGACTTGATATGGTTTCATTTGGACCAACGATTGAAGGCGCGCATTCGCCCGACGAAAAAGTAAATGTAAAAACAGTTGAAAAGTTTTATGATTTATTAAAAGGCATATTAAAGAATGTAGCTGAATCCAAATAATAAAAAATATTCACCGGTTTAGCGGAGAAGATTATTTTTTATATCTTTGCAAGTTATTAAATGGGCTTTAACAAAGCCCATTTTTATTAGTGAAGAATTTATTAATCAAAGAGAAGATGGATTTTATACAGCTTAAAAATATTTTTGAAAATAATAACTCGTTTTTAATTACCACGCATGTTAATCCCGATGCAGATGCAATTGGCTCTGAGTCGGCGGTTTATTATATACTTAAAAAACTCGGCAAGCAGGTTCATATTGTTAACAATAGTAAATTACCATACAACCTTGAATTTTTAGACATCGACAAAAAAGTTGAAACTTATTTACCCGAAAAACACGATAAGCTTTTTAATGAAGTTGATGTTTTGGTTTGCTTAGATTTTAACCGCTCCGATAGAATTGTAAAAATGCAGCAATCTTTTCTTGCTTCAAAAAAACTAAAAGTTTGTATCGATCATCATCAA